>JAFGDC010000553.1 GCA_016932295.1 candidate division CSSED10-310 bacterium | reverse complement strand
GTGCATCACCGGCAGATCCGCCACCGCCACCGGCGTTCCGCATGCCAACGCCTCCAGGGGAGGCAGTCCGAATCCTTCGTATCGCGAGGGGAACACGAACACCGATGCGGCGCAGTACAACCATCGAAGTTCCTCGAATGTCATACGATCGAAGACCAGGAAATGTTCCTCGATACCCAGGCGAGCCGCCAGTCCGACCAGCTCCCCGCGAGCCGTTTTTGACCCGCCTCGCACCACCAGGCAATGATCCCGAACCGCAGCGCCGGAGCGACGCCGGAGCAACGCGAATGCCTCGAGGAGCATGGGGAGATTCTTGTGCGGGAGAATGTTCCCAACATACAAAAGGTACGGCCTGCACAGATTGAAACGGGCTGCCACCTCCCGACGGGCGTGCTCTCTTGGACGCGGCGCGAACCCGGGATCGATGCCGTTATGAATGACCTCGAGACGCTCCCGTGGCACTCCCAGCCGACGGCAGATGTCCGCCGCGGCGCTTTCGGAGACGGTGATGATCGCGGCGGCCCGGCGAATCGCCCGCCACATCATCCAGCGTGCATACAGACGTTTGGGCAAGGAACGGTGCCGAGGAAACAGGAGATGAATGACATCGTGGATGGTGACCACCAGGGGGCATGCGGGCCGCAAGGGCGTAACATAATGAGGGCAATGCAACAGGTCAAGGCGGTGGGTCCTGGTCTGCCGGGACATGGCGACCAGTTCACGGGCGGAGTAGGAACCCGCCGGTTCCACCGAAGTGGTGACGGCATCTCCGGCGGTGATCTTGGCACGGTCGGCCGGGGCGTGGATGAAATGAAACCGGCCCTCCGGATACAATGCGGGGAGGCGGCGGATGAGTTGGTCGATGTAGGTGCCGATGCCATAATCCCGCAGCTTGCGGATATCGATACCGATGACCGGTGGTCTGGATGTTTCCGCCATGTCGTACCATCCACGAGGCGTGGTGTGGAGCACCGAAGAGCCGATCCGGACCGGCGGCGCTCAATCCCACCCTCGATACGCTTTCGATGCGCTTTCAGTGCGCGAATAATTCGCTCCAAGTCGTTATGAACTATCATGATTGCGTGACGCTATCAAGACCGGTCCCAAATCCCCCGCCGAATTCTCCTGAGTGATCCGCAGCCTCAGCCTGACATCGCCGCCGACATCATGACAGTGATGGATGAAAACAGGATTTTTATAACTTTTCAATGAGATACAAAATTTGGTGGGACGTTGGACAGTCACGGCGGACACCCCGCTGCCGCGCTCGATGCCCGCCATCAACACACACCTGGTCTTTACCAAGGGATTACGGTTCGACACCAACGGACTTGAATAACGTGACAAATCAGGGTAAATAGAAATACTCGATCCTTTTACGCAGTGTGTCAAAAGCAAACTACTCTTTGAAAGGAGTGACCATGAAGGAAGTAGTGATTGTCGGCGGACTTCGCACGGGAATGGGTTCCCTGGGCGGCGGATTGGCGAGCATGCCCAACCACCAGATGCAGAAAATCGTATTCGAGGAATTATTCAAGCAGGTTCCCGAGGTTGCTTTGGACACGATCGACGAGGCCATTGTGGGTTGCATTGGGCAGGGCAGTGATGCTCCCAATATCGGCCGGGTCGCCTCACAGCAGGCCGGGGTACCGATTCATGTACCGGCCTGCACTATCGCGATGAATTGCGCCTCTTCGATGAAGGCCGTCTCAATGGCATACGAGAGCATCCAGGTCGGTGAGGGAGAGATTTACCTGATCGGCGGCGTGGAGAGCATGTCCAATATCCCGTATTACTTGCGCAAGGCTCGGTTCGGCTATCGTCTGAATCACGGCGAATTGACGGATGGTTTGTGGGAGGGATTGACCTGTCCCATGGCCAACCAGCTCATGGGTCGCACCGCGGAAAACCTGGCGGAGGAGTTTTCCATTACCCGCGAGGAGCAGGACAAGTTTGCCATGGAAAGTCACCGCAAGGCGTTCCAGGCGACTCGCAAGGGGGTGTATAAAGAGGAGATAGTCACCGTGCACGTGCCGAAGAAGATGGCCGGCAAGGAAGTAACTCCGGAGCCGTATGCCCAGGACGAAAATATCAACATCGGCTTGAACATGAAATACCTGGCCATGTATCCGACGGTGTTCAAGAAGGACGGGACGGTGACCCCGGGCAATGCGTGCCCGATCAGCGACGCGGCGGCCGCGGCCTTCATCATGACCGCTGACAAGGCGAAGGAGCTGGGATTGCGTCCCAAGGCCAGGATCCTGGGATACGCGTATGCCGCGCTGGAACCCAGCCGGATGGGCTTGGGACCGGCGTATGCCACGCCCAAGGTGCTCAAGAAACTGGGTATGGACATCAAGGACATCGACCTGATCGAGTTGAACGAAGCGTTTGCCTCGCAGGTCATCGGTTGCTTCCGGAAGTTCCCCTTCCCGCAGGACATCGTCAACGTCGACGGTGGCGCCATCGCGCTCGGCCACCCGGTGGGATTCACCGGCCTGCGGCTTTTGATCACCATGGCCAACAAGCTGGTCAACCGCGACAAGAACGTGGGGCTCTGCACGTTATGCGTTGGCGGCGGCCAGGGAGCGGCGTTCATCATCGAGCGCATCAACTGAGGATCGTGATTCCCGTCACACAAGGAGGATAGACATGGCATATATTTTCAAGGCCGCGGTGGTGGGCGCCGGCACCATGGGTGGTTCCATCGCCCAGACCATCACGTTTTCGGGACTGCCCGTAGTGTTGAAGGACATCGACGAGAAGGCGGTGGAGATCGGGCTGGACAAGGTTCGGGACATCTACCAGAAGCGCGTCAGCAAGGGCAAGATGACCGAGGGCGAGATGCAGATGAAGATGAATCTCGTCACCGGCACCACCACCTACGAGGATTTCGAGGATGTGGACATCGTCATCGAGGCGGTACCCGAAGACATGGCCATCAAGAAAAAAGTACTGGCTGAGCTGGACGAGGTCCTGGGCGAGGAAGCCATCATAGCTTCCAACACATCGGCGCTGTCCATCACGGAAATGGCGGCCGCCACCAAGCGCTCCGGCAAGGTGGTGGGCATGCATTTCTTCAATCCCGCCCATGTCATGAAACTGGTGGAAGTGATTCCCGGCCTGACCACAGATGAAGAAACAGTGGAGTCGGTAATCGAATTCTCCGAGAGTCTGCGGAAGATTCCGGTGCGGGTCAACGAGTGCGCCGGGTTCCTGGTGAACCGGTTGCTCAGTCCCTATTTGAACGAGGCGGTGATGTGCGTGCAGGAAGGCGCCGCGACGCCGGAGCAGATCGACGAGGCCATGGTCGAATTCGGTTGGCCCATGGGACCATTCGTGCTGGCGGACATGCTGGGACTGGATGTCTGCGCCAAGGTCAGCAAGATCATGTATCACGCCTTCGGTCCCAGAATGAGCCCGCCGTTGCTGGTGGACAAGCTGGTGGCCATGGGCCGGCTCGGTCAGAAAAACGGCAAGGGATTCTTCGATTACCAGGAGGACAAGGGTTCGGAAGGACTGGCGGAGGTCATCGCCGAAACGCAGAAAGAGTCCGGTTGCGCCACCGGCACGGTTTTCTCTCCGGAGCGTCTGAACTACGCGCTGATCAACGAGGCGGTCGTGTGCCTTCAGGAGAACGTCTCTTCCGCCGGCGATATCGATATCGCCATGATGGCCGGCACGGGATTCCCCCAGGACCTGGGCGGCCCCCTGAAATACGCCGACAGCGTGGGCGTCAACGTCATCCTGGAGAAGCTCGAGGCCTTCAGCCGTGAGCTGGGTCCCCGCTTCTGGCCCGCCCCCATGCTGAAACGCATGGTGGCCGCGGGATTCACCGGCATCGAAGCCGGCCAGGGCTTCTATCACCACGGATAAGGAGGTTCACATGGCAGTGTACGAAAAAATCAAGACCAGTATCGAGGCTCCCATCGGCATCATCACCATCGACAATCCTCCCGCCAACGCCCTCTCCACTCCGGTGGTAATGGAGCTGGACAAGGCCCTGGAGGAGATGATCGCCAACGACGAGGTGCGCGCCATCATCCTGACCGGTGCCGGCATGTTCTTCATCGCCGGAGCGGACATCAAGGAGATCAAGGCCATCGACAACGGCGCGCAGGGTGAGGCACTGGCCAGCAAGGGGCAGGAAATACTCACCAAGCTGGAGACCTGCCCCAAGCCCACCATCGCCGCCATCAACGGCATCTGCATGGGCGGCGGGCTGGAGGTGGCGCTGGGGTGCGACCTGCGCATCGCGAC
>JAFGDC010000552.1 GCA_016932295.1 candidate division CSSED10-310 bacterium | reverse complement strand
TGATCAGACGTTTTAACAGTTCCAACTTTGACACTCTGGCAGCATGTTCCGAACCGGTCGCAGAAACGCGGAGTTCGACCCTCTCAAGATTGAAATAACAAAAACGACGTAACAAATAGTGAAATAATGGATTTTTGTGCATGGCTCACGAAGAGCCGTAGGGTTTGAAAAAATAAGGAATCCCAGAAACCTTTCCAGGTGAAGGTTCCGGAAGGGTACGCCGAGTTCATGATAGAGTTGTTCGAAGAAGAGCAGGAGATGACACCGGAATGTTATTTTGAATGAAGCGCCGATTTATGTTCCTTAAGTAATGAAAGAGCAGATGCTCCAGAATGGTCGCCAAACGATGACTACCTTTTGTTTCAAGGGAAAATAGAGAATAAATGCGATTACCATATTGTAAATGTAAATAATGGAAAAATTAAATCGGCATTTGAAGGAAGATGGCACGAAAATAAAACTATGATACTTGGAACTGCCATTGTAGATCTCAAGAGTGAAAACCGTAGAATAGTTCCAGTCGTTTGGCCTATTGATAAGGAACCAATATTACTTACTAAAATGCAAACAAAATACCCTAAGATGTTGGTATGGAAACCTGATGGTAAGTATTTGCTTTACTTTGATGGAAAATGAATAGATGCATGATTTGTAATGCTGAGCTTGAAGAAATAGTTCACGAAATATCAATAAGGCAGACCTATAATATTTACTGGTTAAGCCAGATCCCCAGTGAAGCAGAGCGACAATTATGATAAACATCTGACATAAAAGAAATAATATCGCGTTGATGGGCATTTTATTGTGATGCAAATTAGCCTCCTTTGGTATAATTAATTTTGTGTTAATCAACGGGAGGTTACAAGCATGATACACGCCACTGACATCGCCGGCAAGACCAAAGAAGAGGTCCTCTTGACAAGAAAACAACGGCGCCTGCTGGCCACCCTACTTCACCAGGCGGAAAAGAAAGCCAGGCGGCTCGATAAACACGCGTCTACGTCGGGCGCGTATGAGTTCGTTGCTGACGATGGGCATTTGACCGGCTACGCCGGCATGTTTCTCATCAAGGATCTGGCCCAACGGATGAAGGTGCTGCGCCTGTTTCGCGACATGGTGACCATCAAGAAGCGTGACTGCACCTACCAGGCGGACCTGCTGAGTTATTTGCTGGTGGAACAAAAGATCATGGGGATACCGATTGTTGAAGCCGCCGAGGTGCTGCGCACCGACGATCCCTATCACAGCCCTGCACAACCTGCCTGTCAATCGGCATCTAAAAATGCAGATTGACACCTTGACCAACCTGTCAAAACTCCCCTCGCTTGCCATCGAGGCAATCCAGCGGATTTTGAAGGGACAGGCACTCGTCTCCATCGATCAGATCGTTGCTATTGTACCCGTGGCTCGCGACCCAGCGGGCACGTCGCGGCGACCCTGAAAGCGATGCAGCGGCTCGATTATACACGGTTGCTTGACCCGCGCAGCAGCATGTAGGCCAAATATAGGCTAACAATCTCAATTTAGAAGATTATTAGCGATCATGGATTGGGAACTTCGGTTTAAATAAACTACGACGGATCGGCGCACTCGGATGTTATTGGTTCTGTTGGTGCTGCCATCACCCGAAGATGCCGACTGAAGTTGGAAGATGCCGATTAAAATCGGCGGTACGAGAAGGCACGCTCCTACGAAGAGATACGCAGCGTGTCACGCTGCACAACCAAGGCGCGGCTGGCGCCACGCGCTCCAACAAACGCATCGCACTTCATACGGCGCTGCGCGTTTTCTGGTTCGTTTGTTACCCGGCACCTTCCATGCTCGCGGCTCCAACCCGTAGACGCGGTTTACAGGCTGCTTCCAGCCGCGTTCCCCATGCTACGGACTCCGCTGCCCCGCTGCTCCCCGATCATCCGTCGCCGGCCGCGGGGAACCCCACTTCTTCGAGGCTCCGGCGCAACAGCTTCGCCCAACCCCTGAAAGTGTTCACCGCATGCCCCCCAGGACTCAGATCCTTCGGCATCACATGCAGCAGTGAACCCCGCCCCCGCGCCACCACCGCACCCAGGATCCGCCCCGTACCACCGTCCAGAAATTCAGCCTCCATGGCGGCACCACCGAAGTGCACCGGCACCATCACACTGAGCACCGCAAGGACGTTGATCCAGGGATTGGAGAGTTTCACCTCCGTCAGAGCGGTACGGATCCGGAGAATCCCATCGCCGGCGGCCTCCGTCAATTCGTAGGACTCCTTCAGTTCGGCGGCAGCCATGTCATGGAATGTCTGTGCCAGTTCCAACAGGATTTTCGGCTCCACCGCCCGGGTTTTTTCTTTCCTGAACCCGGCATGGAGATGTACTTCAACCGGTTCGAGGAAAATGGCACGATAGTCACCCCAGTTCGTGCCGGGTTCCTCCCACCAGCTCAATCCGGCCACCTCGGGATCTCTTCGCAGCCTGGAATAATCGCTCAGAAATCCTGCCGGCGGCGGCGGTTTCAATCGCCCGCGGATCAGCAGCGCCAGACCCGCCACCACTACAACGAGTATGCCGTATTCAATCCAAATGTTCATCGGTCACCACCTCGACGGCATTCAGGAATTCTGCCTTCGATAGACCACTCTGCCGTCCACGATGGTGAGATCCACGAAGTCGTCCATCTTCCCGATATCCAGTTCATGGGTCAGCAGGAACCACCAGGAGGTGATGGTGCGCAGATCGCGCCTGAAGACCGCCATATCGCCGTACTTGCCCACCTCGATAGAACCGACTCTGTCTTCCATGTGGAGGGCGCGGGCTGAACCCATGGTCCAGTAACGGATGGCATCCTCCACCGGTACCGCTTCACCGGAGGCGGTATCCCGGCGCCCCTTGAAATCGACCCGCAGGCCGGCTACAAGCAGGCCGTACACGGGATTGATGGGCCCGGCGCACCAGTCGCTGCCGAAGGAGATGTCCACGCCGTTCAGTTTCAGGCTGCTCCATGGCATGTGGCGCTTCCTGCGCTCCGGGCCCATGGCTTTGATCAAGGCTTCCTCGCCGTAATAATGGGTGGGCTGCATGGCCGCCAGGATACCCAGTTCGCCCATGCGTCGTTGGTCCTCCGGCGTGGGCAGTTCACAATGATCCACCCGATGCCGGGCGTCCCTGCGCCCGTTCTTGAGGATGGCCTTCTCATACGCATCGATGACGCGCCGAGCGCCGCCGTCGCCGCAGGCGTGGGTGATAGCCTGGAATCCCATGCCGTCCACCTTGTCCATGATCCGATCGAGCGCTTCGGCCGGCCAGTCCGGGACACCATGGTTGTCCGGATCATCACTGAATGGTTCCAACATGAAGGAGGTGTGATTCGAAGCCACGCCGTCGGCATAGAATTTCAGCGAGTCACCGAGAATAAGGTGCTCATCGGATTGCCCGGCAAGCCCTTGCCACCATTCCAAGTCATCCGCCAGTTTCGCTTCATCCGTCGGATCGTGACGGTCGATATACAGGGAGCAGCGGACGCGTGCATCCCGTAACCCGCCTTTCTCCTTGAATTCGTACAGTGCCGGCATGAACAGGCGGTTCACCTGGACATCGTTCATGGTGGTCACACCCACGGCAAGCGCCTCCTCCAGAGTGTTCTTCATGCCCTTCTGCAGTTCGGCATGCAGCCATTCGACCTCTTCTCCCACCAGAAAATCCAGCGGATTGACCGAATGGTAGTGCAGGAACAAGCCAGGGTTCCTGGGATCCGGAGACAGCCTTGCAAAGGCGCTGGGATTGCGTTGCCGCATCAGGTCCCAGGCGGCGGTGTTCGCCCACCCGGACTGTCCGCCCAGGGACATGAGCACCACCGGTCGATGGGAGATGAGTTCGTCCAGCATTGCGTTATCGGGCAGCGGAGCGGGCAGATAATCATAGGCCCAGCCGACGCCCATGATCAGCGGGTCGTCCGGCCGCTCACCGGCATGCCGGTTGAGCACCTGCCCCAGATCCGCCATGGACTTGCACTGGTAGAGAGCAGTGGTCATCACCGCGGACAGGCCGCCGATCCAGAGTACATGGCAATGGTTGTCGACGAAGCCCGGCGTCACGAACCTGCCCCCGAGGTCGATGACCTCCGTGTCCGGACCCACGAAATCCGCGACACCGGCGTCATCACCCACGTACACGAACAGGTTCCCGCTGACGGCCGCCGCCTGCGCTCGCGGCATTCTCTCGTTCATGGTGAGGATGTCGCCGTTCACCACCACGAGATCGGCGGGTCTGGAACCATCACGTTCGAATTTCGATTCCCACAGCCAGTTGAAGAATCCCATATGCATCCTCTCCTTACCCGGTTCCGGTTGCCGGTGATCCCTGTTTCCGATTGGGCACCACCCGCTGCTTCGGTGGCATGCCGATTCTGCCTTCCTGATGATACAACGCCCATGCAGCGGTTCTCCGGTCTGGTGCGAATAATGGATACTGTAGCATTAGTTGCCGGCAATGAGGAACCGTGCGTGGAAACCTTCCCGGCGCGCCGCGTCCGGACCGCCCCCGTACGCCGCGCTCCCAAACCGTGATTCCGGGGCGCGGGATCGTGCAGTGGAGTGGAGGAGAACGGTCGTCTTCGATCATGGTTCCCGAATTTTTCCAGTTTCCATGATTGACAGTAAGTTGGCACGGTCGTACTGTTACCTATCAGTGATATGGCTCCTGATTGGCGTGGGGGCGGGCAGGTTGACGGGGTGATGGTTTTGCCGGGAAATCGAATTCCAGGCTCGTTTGATCCGGCTCGTGCTGTCCGTCTGATTGTCTCCCCTACGAACGAATCCGGAGAAGTTCTCCAGGGTTTGCATCCAGTTCTGACTTTCCTGGATCGGGATGATCCAGGAATGCTCGCGACGCCTGGCGGCCGGTGGAGAAGACCGGCGGTGACAGCCTGGACTCGGGTGATCGGAGAGAATGGAGCGGGATGCATGGAGTGATAGCGGCGCCACGCGTTTCTTACTGAAGATGGAACATCGATGCCGGCAAGTGCCGGTGCCGGTTGGTTGCATAACGACGGGGAACCGTATCGAGATTCCCCACGACAAGGAGAGTAAGGAAATATGAAACGGACAATGTTTTTGGTGATGACTGCCATCCTGGTTATGGCACCATGGCTCGCCGCTGCTCAGGAAAACGGCGGGATGTTTTTTTCAAAAAGCATGATCGATCCGGTGACGCGGGAAGGCATGACGGCTGAATTCCAGAGCGGTGACCATATTTACGGGCTGGCACTTATGGAGAAAAGTATTCTGGAGACTATCGGCAAGGAGTCGGCGAAGAGTGTTCCGGTGGAGATTTTTATCTATGAGTTGAAAGCGCCACTGTACGACTATCAACAGCCGAGTGAGATGCAACTGGAAACCTCCACCATGATGGTGTCAGGCGAGGCATTGAAGAGGCAGTACCTGCCCATTGATATCGTCCCGGACACCACTACATTGACCGCGTACACGGGCGGCGATCTGGTCTACAAAAAGTTCGGACCGAAATACGACGGTCCGGTCAAATTCGCCGAACGCCTGGCGCAGCTCGAGGCGGGTTCGCACACCATCATCGTCAAGCTGAACTGCAACTACAGCGTGGTTTCGGAGGGGCGGTTCGTGATCACCGGCGATGAATATGGAAGCTACAAACAGGCGGCGGCGGATTTAAACGAGTATGCCGTGAATATCGCGACGAAGGGCGCGGTCATGCCCAAGGCGGCGCGTTCCGACGACACCCTGGAAAAGGAAATGATCGCGGCCTTCCAAGCATCACAGACATATCAGGACAGGGTGAAGGGGGAGGTCCTGCGCGTGGTCATC
>JAFGDC010000551.1 GCA_016932295.1 candidate division CSSED10-310 bacterium | reverse complement strand
CTATGCTCCCTATCCATCCATCCACGCCGGGCAATCGAGGAGGTTCACATGGCTGTGGCATTCACCGGTTCTTCCAGCTTCACACGGTATTACGTAGTGGGCGACAAACCACGGGAGTATCGCATCTCGTTCATCGAACAGATCCAGCGCCAGGCATTCTGGGAAATCGAGGGAACGGACGGCGAAGAGAGTTGCGGCTGGGTTGCCTGGGACGACATGACGCAGGTTGAGTTCGCCGAGGATATCTGTTTCCGCGACGAGTATCTGGTGCTGGCCATGCGGATGGATCAGCGCCGAGTGCCGCCCGCGGTGCTGAAACTGCATGTGCTCCAGGCCGAGAAGGTGCTGCTCGGGGAGCGCGGCCAGGAACAGTTGGGCCGGGCGCAACGCAAGGAATTGGTGGAAGCGGTCCAAAGCAAGCTCACGCGGCGGATTCCACCCACTCCCACCGTGATCGACATGGTCTGGAACATCACCCGCGGGATTCTGTTGCTGGGAAGCACGAGCCAGGGAGTCATGGAGCGGTTCGCGGACCTGTTCACCACCACCTTCCGACTGGGGCTGCGGATCGCCCATCCATACGCGGCGGGTGAGAACCTGCTGAGTGGAGGCACATCACGGGAGCGGTTGGAGGAATTACGACCGGCTGTTTTCAAGGGTCAGGCGGCGACCGATGAAGCCCGGGCAGACGCTTCGCCGGATACAGGCATGGAGGAAGATGACCATGAGTGAGCTGGGATTGATTCAAAACAAGCAGTTCCTCGGCATGGATTTCCTCACCTGGCTGTTGGCTGCGGGAGAGGCGCGGGGAGGCGAGTTTCTGCTGGCGCGCAACGGCCATGTCTCGGTGGTTTTCGATAACAAGATCCTGCTATCGCAGGACGGGGAGCAGGTGGACTACCGCGGTGAAATCACCAACCTGGAAGGGGTCAGGCTTGCCCTGCGCCAGGGCATGAAGGTTGCGGAAGGCCGGCTGATGATCAAGAAGGATGACCGCGAATGGCGTTTCAGCATCAACGGGCGACTCCTGCAGGTCAAGTCCCTGCGGTTGCCCAAGGCGGGTCACATGAACGCCGAAGAATTGTGGTACGAGCGCGTGGAGTTCATCGAAGAACTGCTGGACATGCTGGATGAACTCTATAGTCGATTCCTTGAGCTGCGCCTGGCCGGTGGCTGGGAAGACGAACTGATCACGATCAGGTCGTGGCTGGAATGGATCTGATCCTGCTCCGGACCAACGCTCCGGATTCGGCGGCACGCACCGGGAGCATTGAATGTTGAGCGATGGTGAAGATCGGCACCAATCCTCGAACGGCGTGTTCACCCTGATCGCAGGCCTCTTTTTCCTGTCCGGCGCCGCCGGCTTGATGTACCAGGTGCTGTGGAACAGAAAGCTGTCCCTCATTCTCGGCACCACCCACCTGGCGGTCACCACCATCCTGGCTTCCTTCATGCTTGGCCTGGCGCTGGGCAGTTGGCTGTTGGGACGGATCGCGGACAGGATCCGGCGCCCCCTGGTTTTCTATGGGATGCTGGAAACCGGCATCGGCCTGTACGGCCTCGCCAGCCCCTTCCTGTTTGATCGACTGGCGCAGCTTCATGGCCACCTGTACCAGTCATGGCAAGGTTCCCCGGCGCTCTTCGCCGGCCTTCGCATCGGCCTGTGCCTGCTGGTGCTGCTGGTTCCCACCACCCTGATGGGCGGCACCCTGCCCGTGATCGCCCGGTATTTCGTGACCGGCATGCGGCAACTCGTGCCCCGGCTCGGCCTGCTCTATGGATTGAATACAGTAGGCGCTTTCGGCGGAACGGTACTGGCGGGATTCATTCTGATCCGCACCGCCGGCGTCGACGCCTCCATCTTTGCCGCCGGGACCGCCAACATCATCATCGGCGCCGCGGTGGTCATACTCGATCGGCGCCGGAGAATACCGCCGATTGAACACGCCAAGCCACCCGCGGCGGAACCGCCACTCCGGGAAGAGAACCCGGCAGTGGCAAACACCGGCCTGGAACGGTTCGCCATCATCGCTTATTTTACCGCCGGATTCGCCGCCCTGGCATGCGAAGTGGGCTGGACCCGCGGCCTGACCCTCGCCCTCGGATCATCAGTGTACGCCTTCACCATCATGCTCGCCACCATGCTTGCCGGGATCGGAATCGGCAGTTGGGTCGTCAGCCGCCTCCCCATCTCGTCTCAAAACTCGCTGCAAACATTCGCCTTCGTCGAGGTCCTCATCGGGCTGTCAAGCTTCATCTCCATCATCCTGCTGGGCTACCTGCCGGTGCTCTTCCTGTTGCTGTATTTCAACCTGCCGCGAAGCTTCTTGATGGTGCAAATCATGAAGTTCGGCCTGGCCGCCGTTATCATGGCCGTTCCCACCCTCCTCATGGGCGCTGCCTTTCCGCTCATCGGCAAGGTGTATATCCAGAGCCGGCAGCGGCTGGGAAAACAGATCGGCGACCTCTATTCCGTCAACACGCTGGGCGGCATCCTGGGTTCCGCCCTTACCGGCTTCCTGTGCATCCCTCTGCTGGGAACCAGGAACAGCCTTGTCATCAACGGCTGCCTGTTCGTGTGCATCGGGTTGATCGGCTTTCTCCTGGATCGTCACACAGCGGCTCGGCGAAAACGGTTCACCGCCGCAGTGCTCGCGCTGCTGGCCATCGTCATGGTGACCCGGATCCCCCCCTGGAACCGGTCACTCATGACCAGCGCCGTGTACGTGTATGCCCCGGAAATGAAAAGCGGCTTCGAGGCGGACAGGGCGTTCCTCTTTTTCGAGGAAGGCGTGCACTCCCTGGTGGCCGTAACGGAAAAAGCCGGCGTGCGCAGCCTGCGGATCAATGGCAAGACCGACGGCTCCAACGGCGAGGACATGGTCACCCAGACGCTGCTGGCGCAACTGCCGCTGCTGCTGCATCCGCACCCGGAGACGGCATTGATCATCGGCTGGGGAACCGGCGTGTCGGCAGGCGCGGCACTGACCCATCCCCTGCGCCGGGTGGACTGCGTGGAGATCGACGAATCGGTGGTGCGCGCCTCCGAGTTGTTCAGGGCTGAAAACCGGGACGCTCGGCGTGACCCCAGGATGAACCTCGTAATGGGCGATGCCAGGACGGTACTTGCGGAATCCGGAGACATGTACGATGTCATCGTCGCGGAACCCTCCAATCCATGGATTAGCGGCGTATCCAACCTGTTCACCCGGGAACACTTCTGGCTGTACCGGAATCGCCTCGCTCCAGGGGGCATTTTGTGCCAGTGGATACACTCGTATTACATGAAACTGGACGACCTGAAACTGCTGCTGCGCACGCTGGAAGACGTGTTCCCCAGCGTTTCCCTGTGGGCGGGCTCCCAGGGCGATTACCTGTTGATCGCGGCTGAAGCGCCGCCGGTTGTCCGGACCTGGGAAATCGAACAACGGATGACCGGCGCGGTGCTGGAATCCCTGCAGCGGATAGGAATCTCCCGCGGGTATGAGGTGGCGGTTCGCCGCCTGCTGGCTGATGAACCGTTGCGGCGTTTCACCGGACCCGGCCCTGTCAATACCGACGATCATCCGGTCGTGGAATTTTCCGCGCCCCGGTCGATCTTCCAGGGCACGGAAGCGGAGAACCGCCGGGCCGTTACCAGGGCGGTGCTGGAATCCAGCCGCCCTTAGAAAACCGGGCCAGGAGGATGGAGCAGAAGTGTGCAAGTGCGGAACACTGCCCCGCTCGATTCCGTCAAGACGCTTGATTTTACCTATGACCATTGGTAATAATAGTATGCTAGTTGTTTTGGTAATGGTTAATTGTTTCTCTGAAACCCACTGACCGCAAGGAGGTATTGATGGGTAACTTGATGAAGGTCTCATTGTGTCTCGTCTTCGCGTTGCTGATCGCCCTGCCCGTGGAGGCGCATTCGATCCTCGTCGACGGCAACCCCGCCGACTGGGTGATGGCGCCTCCCTCCCCGCCGAACATCAACGTGGGACACATCGCCCGGAATCCGCTCTGGCAAGGGGAGTACGTCTGGTCCGACGAACCG
>JAFGDC010000550.1 GCA_016932295.1 candidate division CSSED10-310 bacterium | reverse complement strand
TACAACCTGTCATTGATCTGAAACGGTCAGTAACCGGCCGTCCTCGACTCGCAGCAGGTACTCCGCATCCGGATACTCACCGATGGCGATCCGGCGGCGATGATCGACCAGCGGCGGAGCGGTACTGCGGATTCGCAGCAGGTCCGGCGCGACCGGAAGCGGCAATAGGTACACCTGGGCGTACGAGTTCTGAAAGCGGTGGTGCCGAATCGCGAACAAGGCGCCACCCAAGAGCAGCGGAACCAGGACAAACACCGGCGCGAACCGGCGGCCGTGGAGCAGGATAATGAAGAATCCCAGAGTTACCGGCAGCAAAAACAGTCGGCCGCTGAAATGAGACGGCTGGATGAGGCAGCCGGAGTGGTGATCCAGCATTCCCCAATAGAGCGGTATACACATGATGATAAGCGTGACCAATGCCAGCCGCGGGCACCTGCCGCGGAGCAGAAACGGTGACGCTGCGGTCAACGCAAGTCCGATAACGATCGCCGGATCGGTCACGAGATCACCGAACCACATGGATCGAAGCCAGGAAGCAGCGGTGGACCAGCCGAACTCCGGTTGGAAACCGTGCAGGTCGACGGCGGAGCCGGGCGGGATCAAGACGCAGCGCATGATGCTGAACAGGCTCACCGGGAGTATCCAGGCGGTAGCGGCGCGTACCATGCTCGAACTGGTCCGGTGCGGCGAACCTGTCATCAGTATCGCCACGGGCAGGGCGAGCACCGCCGCCTCTTTACAGAACCATGCCAACCCCAGGAGCAGGCCGGCCGACAGCCACCATCGACGGTGGAGCAGGTGAAGTCCAGCGCAGATAAGAAGCAGTGCCGAAGTGTCGAAGATAGCCGCGCCCCACCCCGCGGACAAGAGGAATGGAGCTGAGAACGGGAGGAGCCAGAGAAGGTTGCTCCGTTGGCGCCGGCCACGATCAGCCAGCAACGAAGCCAGTATCATCAAGCCCGCCAGCAGCATGCCGGCGTTGCACCAGCGCAGCAGCAGCCACGCCGCTCCATACGTTGGCGCGGCCTTGCTTATTAAAACCGCGGCGCTCATGGCAAGGGGCCGGTACAGACCGAACAGCGGCACCGTCCAGATCACCGGCAGGAGTTCCGCCAGGCGGAACTGCTCAAAGAAGAGCAAGCCGTTTGTTTCGTCCCAGACATCGGCGATCATGAGCCAGTGAACGAGGAGCAGCCAGATTCCGATCATGGATGCCGTCACCCAACGGATTCCACGTTTCCCTCCAGATCCCGTCATGGTAATCATCACCCCTTCACCGCGAATCTCGACAGTACCGCCGATCATGACATCCTGCAATACCTTCCAAGGCGCAAGCCGCGATCCCGGCAGCGAGGATTTGATACACACGCTGACTTGATTCCTGGTGGAAAACCCGCTAGTACACACCGGAACTGGAGGGGGAACGGGAGACATCGATGTTGATAACCGCTCATGGCGCTATAGCAGTGACCGCTTACTGGGCGGCGGCCAAAACGATCGTTCCGGGGCTGCCGCTGGATGCGCCCATCCTGTTCCTCGTGTTCACCGCAGGCATTCTTCCCGATCTTCCCATCACTCTTCTCATGCTCACCGGTACGTTCGATCCACTCCGCCACCGCCACCACCGCTGGATCTTTCATCAACCGTGGTTCTGGATTGTCTGCGGAAGCGTCGTCGCGATGCTGGGACTGCCTCGAACGGGAATGGCGGTTACGGTCTTTCCCTTGCTCCACCTGGCGTTCGACTGGTTCGGCGCCGGAGACGGCATCCCCTTCCTTGCGCCGTTCTCCCTCCGGCAGTTCGGAGTGGACTTGTCCGGCGTGCACGGTCCACCCGCCCAACGTTACTACCTGTCCAGGACGCGCTACCTCGGCATGGAGGCGGCCGCCCACGTCGCCCTGATTCTCATCGTGCTGTTCGGAAAACGGTGACCCGCAATTCCAGACGGTATTCGACGCCGTACCGCCGCAACGGGCATCCGCCGGCAGATCACGGTGAGAATGTCGCACTTCCTTCCGACATCAGCCGGGTCGCCCTGCTGTCATCGGGATCCAACTGCAACGCCGTCTGAAGGTGGGACCGTGCTTCCAGTACTTCTCCATCCCGAAGCAGGATATACGCGAGCAGAGTATGCGTTTCGGCGATGAGATCCGTGGCCTTCAAAGACCGTCGCAGGGATATCTCAGCCTGGTGGTAGCGCTTTTCCGCCAGGGCAATCTTGGCCTTCGTCAGGCAATCGAAACCAGCCACCATCGGCGGCAGCCACGCACTCGTATCCGGACGGCCATCAGGATCACCCGGAAGATCACCCATGACGAGTCGTTCATCGAACAACGTGTGATACTTCGATGGCAAAGGACCGGGATTTTTCTCGCCGGCCGGCAGGACCCGGAACACCTTGAAGAAATCGTTTACCGCCACTTGTTGCAGGAATCGCAGGCGCTCCGGATGGAAATGCATGGTATAGACCGGCCATTCCCGACTGAAGGTCATGGCCGCCGCCACGTATCTGAAGGACAGGTTGCTGTCGGTTCGGAACAGCATGTGCGCGCTGTACACGAGGTACTCCGTGTGCCACTGGCGGAGCACGCCGGCAAGGGCATCCTCTGAATCAAAAAGAGCCTCGCAAAACTGCCGGAACCGATCCCTCTGAGTGCTCTCGAAATACGCATGCATGCAGGTACGGCGGCCAGTGTAAGCAAGAATGACCGGGGACAGGGTGAATTCAGCCGCAATCACCTCGTCCGGCTTCGTATTCGCGGCGATCCAGTAAAGCATTTGCGAAACCGCCTCACCGGTGGTGACGTTTCCTGCGCGACGATCCGATCCATAGTCCAGACCGAGGTCGTAGAGTATGCCGGTGAGGGCCGAGTTGTTCCAGACCACCGCCTGATATACCTGAATGGCGATCAGGAACGCCGCCGCCCAAGGCATGATGGAGCGACGGCGGGTGAAGAGGCCGGCGGTGAACGGCGCGGAGAAGAGAACCATGAAGGTTTTGAGTTTGACGAACAGAAAAAACAAGAGGAGGAAGCTGATGGAGCCCGTGGCGGCGAACATGGCACCCGCGCCCATGATCGGCACCCCGGCGCCACGGGTCCTGCGGCGCAACCAAAGAAGCAATGAGCCTGCGGCCAGCAGGAGATAAGGGATGTATTCATCGAACAGTTCAAACAAGGACGGTGAAGTGTAAGGCGGCACCCAGTAATGACGCGCCTCGAATGGAAGCATGTCCGGATCGGCGGGTTTTTTCAGATAATAGAGCCGATAGAGAATTGTTGACCAGACATGGCCATAGGTTCCGGTGCTTCCCACTGCAAGGTGAACGACAATCACCAGTGCCACCAGGACCGCGGTGGCGGACAACCTGGTCAATGGTACCTGCATGGTCTTTCCGGTCCAACCCAGGCGCTGGAGTCCCATGCATAGCACCAGCAACCCGGCGAGCAGCACGCCAGGTGAAGTGAGGAAGCCGTCCCAATGGAGGTAATTGCCGGGAAGCAAGGCACAGGCCGCAGGGATACCGGCGGTCCACAGTATGCCAACCTCGAGTTCCCGCCTGGCACCCTTCACGACCCAGATCAGCGACAGCATTCCCATTTCCACCGCGAAGGCAAACAGCATTACTTTCCAGCAAAGCAACGCGGCCAGCATCAACAGCGACGCGGGGACCTGGAGGTAGCTGCCGCGACCGTTGAGATACCGCATCAGTAAGGCGAGATGGAAGGAAAAGAAAAGAAGCGCCGTATGTTCATGATAGAACACGTCCCCCATACTCCTGGTCACGGCCGGTAGCGCCGTGGCGTAGACGAATGCGGCGCACGCGGAGGATGTCTTGGCGAAACTAAGTTCACGGGCGATCAGAAACACCGCCAGGGCCTCCAATACGGCCAGGATGCGAACGAACCAGCGCAGGAAGACATGCAATTCAACCGGTACCGGCCACCATCGATGCAGCAAACCGGCAATGCGTTCACCGAGTGTGCTTTGCGTGGCGGTCTGCAATCCTTCCGGAGCTTCGATTTCGAGATCCACGGGAGGGATCCCCCTTCCCTCCGAAACCATCCGCGTATAACGGTAATGCTGGGCGGATTCAGCCCAGAACGGATCCTTCGTGGTATGCCCGCGCGCCTTGAAAGCCGCGGCACGGAGCCACACCCCCGCAATCAGTGACACGACCAGCAAAAGCACGTACCAACGCGATGGACGACCGAAGGATTGTCCGCTTGATTCAGATGGTACCGAAATGTTGTCCTGGTGCATCTCGACGCTTCCTTTTCCTCGCACTATGAAATGACCTCACCCCGGCGCAATACAATCGCCTTCACTTCACTCCAGGTGATCAGTCCGCTCACCGCCATCACCAGGATGTAGACGACACCGGCCGCCGCCGTCATCGTGATAAATCCGATCCATGTCCGGGCATGGTCGAGGAGCAGCCATGCCGTACTCATGGCAAGCGCGGCGGCGAAGATCAGGATGATTGCCTCGCGACGGCGCGCGGTGAATGGCGCGCCACACCATTTCCCCGCTGCCACGAACAGGATCAGCACCGCCGGGCAATAGGTGGCGAGCGCGCTGACAGCCGCGCCGGCAATGCCAAGCCGTGGGATGAGCATGAGGTTCATCATCACATTTACAACGGCGGAAGCGAAGATCACCCTGGCACGAAACCGCGCCCGTCCCGCATAATCAAAAATGGGGCTTACCACCGCTGACAGTGCGAAGAAAAGCAGAAACGGCGCATAGATCCGGACAATCACGGCAGCCGGAGCATACGCCTCGCCCAGCAGCAGATGAACCAGGGGAGACGCAGTGAGGATAAGCCCGGCGGTGAGGGGCAGATAGAGCGCACACACGTATTTGGTGGAGAGTGCAAACAGGCGGGTGATCCGTTCCCGATCGGTGGTGCTGAACAGTGCGCCGTACAGTGGTCCGATGGTGGAACCGAGGGCAACGGCGGGAAGTTGAAGCTTCTGGATGAGCGCCTGAGGGACATTGTAGAACGCCACCTGGGCGGAATCCAGAAAGTAACCGATCAGCAAGGGGCTGCTCTGGACGTAAATATAGAAGCTGGAAGTGGTGAGCATGAGGGGAAGGCTGTACGACAGGACCCGCCTCCGATACGACGGGGCGGCTCCTGAAGGCCCGTGGAGCTTGCGGTGACTGACAATCAGGAAAACCACCAGCGTCCCCAGCCAGGCGCCGGCGGCACGCCCCCACAAGGCACCGGCGACTCCACCGCCCGCCAGGACAAGGATCAACGCCAGGATGCCGATCATGGATTCACTGAGCATCGAATACCCCGCGGCTCGCCGAATTTCATGGAAACCTTGAGAGACCTTGACGAGGAATCGCAGCATGGTACGGCCAAACAGAAGAACGGCACCCATGGGCGCAAGATACGCCAACGCCGGCTCCTTGAACATGGTCGCAATCAGGCGGCCCGACCACATGCAGAGCATGGTTACCACCGTGGCCGAAAGCAGGATGGAGGTCAGCCCGTCTCGCACGATCCGGGTTCCCCGTTCACGGTCCTGAAGCCCCTCCTGCGATATATACCTGGCGGTTGAAGCGGAGATCCCGAAATCTGCGAAGATCAACAGAAATGCGACGACGCTGTTGATGATGGGGAGATACCCGTATTCCCTGGGACCCAGCCAACGAGCAAGCAGAATCAGGGAAATGCCGGTGACGGCGAGGGATACAATCTGTCCGGCAAAACTCCAGATGGTGCCGCCAACCGCCGTGCGACCCAGGGACTCGCTCATGCATCCAGCCGTTCGAGAAGCATCTCGATCACCAATCCAGCCGCCCGTTTTGCCGCCAGACGCATGGGTTCAACGCGCGGCCCGAGCAGACCGCGCCTCTGCCGGCGCAGATCCCACGCCTTGCCCAACAGGTGCGGCAGGCGTGCCACATCGGCGCGACCGAGCGACAGGCACCAATCCTCCTGCTGAAGGCCGGCCATGAAGCTGGTGACTTTCGGGGAGTAACTGACCGCTACTACCGGCACATCGGTGGCGGCCGCGAAAATCACTGCATGAAGACGCATGGCGAGCATCGTATCACAAGCGGCGACGGCGGCAAGAAGCGCGCGGTGGGAGAATCCGGGCGGCGTGACGACCACGCTGCCGGCATGGCGGAGCCGCCTGATGAATGCGTCCATGAATGGCCTGTCGAGTTCATTGGTAACGATACACACCACCTGGAGAGGCGTTCCGTCCAGCAGCCGGTCGACGGCAGCGGCGACAGTCGCGGTGAATTCCCCGGCCAAACACGATTGGTCACCGGCTGCCATATCCAACACGCTGCTGAGGTTGATGCCAAGGCGGCCGCTGCATTCCGGGCGCGAACCGAAGAGCGCCGCCGAGACCTCCAGCAACTCCTCTTCGGTGGGACGCGGCAGAACCAGGGCACTGTCGGCGCCATCCACCGCGCGCGCCTCCAGGCCCCATTGCCTGAGCAGCACCCGCGCTTCCGGTTCGCGCAAGACAATGCGGTCCATGTGAGACACGATGCGACGCGCCAGCAGGTTGCCCCGTTCAGTGACCAGCGGACCGATTCCGATATTGAATCCAAGGACGGGTTTACCCAGGCGATGCGCCATGGGGATCTGCATTGACCAGGGAATGAGGACGTTGAAAAAGGGATCCAGCAGCCTGTAATCGAACAACAGGCTGCCAGTGGTGATGAGGGCATCACAGCGCAGGAAAGGCCAAAACGCCGGCAAACCCCAGAATTTGGCGGCACCGTACCGTACTTTGATGGGGAATGCACTGACCGGATATCGGCTGAATTCCCTCCTGATAAAACCCGGTTGCGAAGTCGGCACCATGAAGCCGATGTCGAGTTGCGGCGCTGTTTCCGTCGCGGCGGCAAGGATGGCATGCATCGCGCCGTCGAGCAAGGCGCTGTCACCGGCGTTGTTGCCGCTGAAGGAACCAAGAATGCCGATCAGGGTGGAAACCATGACCACTCTCCAGTTGACGTGTTACGGGTCAGAATAATTGATGCATCCAGTTAAAAGCAAAGAGGTTCACCGCCGGTGAACGGGAGGACTGTGCGGCGAGCGGCGATCCGAAAGCGAACCGGTGGCGCGGCAAGAGGCGTCGGCGGGGGGCGGGATTGCTCAAATCCGTGCGGAAAGCCATGGCTTTGGTGACCATCGCCCACTGCACCGGGGACCCGGTGGTTGCCATCGAAGATTCCAGAAAGCCGGTAGCGCTGTTCGAAAGCGCGGGGATACCGGTCACGTTCCGGTCACCGGCGGGAGATCACACGGTCTCGACGGATACCGGAGAACTGGCCGCAAAGTGGGTGGAAGACGTGGTCCGCAGATAGAACCGGCGCGACCGAAACACACACCGTCCCGGATATCATTGGCACTCGTAGCCGAAATCCCACCAAGCCAGTGAACTGGCCAACGCCGTCCAGTCGGGAACCGCCACGGCGCTCCAGAAACGCAGTCCGTCGAGCCCTCCAGAACAGGGGGGCCAGGTGAAGGAATCGATGATCGGAATGGTCCTGGTCTCCCCGCCGCTCAACTCCTGTGCCACGCACTCAAGGTATTCCCCCCAGTTCGCCCCATCCCACAGGAAGTAGTCTCCATACACATCGAGCACCACCGCCAGGCAGAGTGGTCCGGTAGCGGTTGAACCGGTGTTCGTCAATTCGGCGGCCAGGGCACAGGTATCGCCGGGACTGAAGCGGTGCGCCGGCATCAGAAGCATCACGGTCACTTCGCCCGGAACCGGGGTGGGAGTCACACCTGGTTGATATTCGTGGCAACCCATATCGTAGAACCCGCCTTGCGGCCCCTGGTTGGGAGTATCCGGATCATCCCTCCTGGGCAGGCCCTCCAAATCATCCAGCGTCACACCATCAGCCAGGTGAGTGCCGCTGTCTATGGCCGGGGAACCACTCCGCTGATGAAAATCGTCAGTGGCCGGATCCAGAAAGATCAATTCCGGCGATGCCTCCATGGAATGACCATCCCAACCCGCCGCCTGCCATTCGTCAAAATCGTAGAATGCCGCATCCT
Organism: candidate division CSSED10-310 bacterium; assembly: GCA_016932295.1. The sequence goes on along the minus strand of JAFGDC010000550.1, from coordinate 2,608 downwards.
CCTCGGTGACCACCGCCGGTCCCGTCTGGGAATACAGGATGTTATAGTCCGACTGCAGGCCGTTCATCGAGTCGGGTGAATATTCCAGCGCGCCGCTGTCACCACCGATCAGCACGTTGTCGGCGATGACGGCGTCAATGCTGGCTTCCTTGAGGCTGATGCACCAGCGCCCTTCATCCGCGGCGAAACAGATCGTGTTGCCGATGAAACGATCGTTCTTGCAGCCCCAGTCCGGGCCGTTGCCATCACCCCAGCAGGCAATGCCCCCCGCCAGATTCCAGGCCAGGAGGTTGTTACGGATGATTGAATCGCGGACCGAGGCCAGGTTGATGGCGGCGCCGCCGGCGAATCCATTACGCAGGCAGATGTTTTTTTCGATGAGGGCGCCGGTGATAATGCCGTCGCCGCCCATCTGCGGATCGGCGTTCAACTGGATGCCGCTCGCGTGGTTCTCATAGCAGTAGTTACCCCTGACCACCGGCCGGTCGCCGGAGTTGGAGACGTAGATACCATGCTCGGCCTGGTTGTGATGGCAGATGTTGTTCTCGATCAGGAGATCATCCGAGAAATCGGTGAAGATCCCCCATCGGCCGTTATCGCGGCACCGGCAGTTCCGAATGGTGACGTGTTCCGCCCAGCTCACGCGGATACCGCCACGGGCGGCGCCGGTAACGCTGAATCCCACCAGTTCCACCCAGCGCCCCTCGTTATCCTCATATCCATCCACAAACAATCCCCAGTCTTCTCCATCGGCATCCACGAGCACCGTCCCCTCGGCCTGGAAGCGGATTGGAGCGCCTGGCTGGCCAGGCGAGGTGAAGCGAGCAGTCTGCACATAGGTGCCGGCCAGGACATGGACCACATCACCGGCGATGACGACGGCGGCGGCGTGGTTGATGGTGGCCCAGGGCTGCGCCCCGGTACCAGCCGCGTTGTCGTCGCCGTCGACCGCCACATAGTAATCCGTTGCAGTGACGGTGGCGGCGGCCAACAGGCAACCGCACAAGAACAGACCACCCAGGCGCCGGGCTGAACCGGGTCTGTATCCGCGACAATCGGCCATCCTCACAAAAACCCTCCCTGAACAGGTTGTCGAGTGTGTGGATTCCTTTGTCATTGTATCCCCCCAGAGCGGAAAAAAACATCCCCTGGCAGCCGACAGAAGGCGGCCGGCGCCATGATTCGCCGCCCATTCCACCGCGCGAACGGGCGCAACGCACCGGAAAGGAGTGCCGCGGCCGACGGTGATGACGGCATGCCGGCGGCGTAAAGATAAAAAAAATTCCTCGAGCTACTTGATTCCTAACGGAAAACGTGATTACTACATAGGTCGTTTTTGCTCAGGTGAGCACGGAGGTACGTATGGCTGTCGTCACGGCGATGAGGTTTGGACCGACGAGCGGCGCGATCTGCGTGGACAGGGAGTCCTGGCATGTCTGGCGCCGCAAGACATTTTTTTCGGATCGATTGTATCTGCCCATCCCCGAGGATCTCGCGGATGCTCATGGGGTGGAGTTGGTGTATGGCGGTGTCGGGCATCCTCCCTTTCACCAGGAAGTGATGGAACGGGCTACGGAGTTGCTGCGCGCCAGCATGGAGGCCGGAGTGACCCTGGTGGACCCCTTGGCACGGGTGGTGCTGGAAGCCTTCAGCGAGGTGCGGCGACGACGGGTGGACGACCGCCTGCGATTCCTCTTTGGATTCGATTCACACGACTTCCTTGGAGGCGCTTATGAACGCGAGGGCCGGGAGTGTGCAATCAGCCAGGGCGGCGTGAAGAGTCGGGCGGGCGCCATCATTCAGGGCAAAGAACGCCTGGGGTATGCGCCCCTGACCATCCCGTTGGAAGCGTGCATCATCGGCGTCGACCGGACATTCGGGTTCAACGCCTTCGTCATCAAGGACGAGGAGGGGGTTGTATCGTTCCAGTCCTGTGGCTTCGAAGCGTTGGGACAGGGTCGCACTGTTGCCGCCGCGCGGTTCGCGAAGCATCTCAACAGGCGGTTCGTGGACCAGCGCCGGGATGGACCAGGCGCTGCCGAAGGCTGGATGGTGCTGCTGGAAGCCACCCTGGAGGCGTACGATCATTTCGGCCAGGTAGGGGGCGGCATCCGCGGACTCGAACTGCGGGCCGACGGCCATTCCAGGATGGAACGGGTGAGGATGCTGGGCGACGACCGCGCCCGGTTGGCCATGGAAGTCCTCCGCGCGGTCAAGGAGGACCAGTTGAGCAGGCCGCGCGGCAAGGAACTGGTGGAAAAGCTGCTGGACAAGACCACCGAGACAGACGTGGTCGAAGCCACCCTGTTCGATGAATGCGGTGACCGGCTTGTTCTCGAAAAAATTCTGAGGGGCTACAAGGTTGATTCCAGGCCGCTGCCTGCCGGCAGGGGCACCCTGGCATGGCTGCCGGTGAAAACCGCCGTGGAAGGAGGCAGGCAATGACCAGCATCAATGCCATCCGTTTCAATGATGTTTCCGGCGCCATGGTCTGCGACGAACAGCGGCATTGGAATCCCGAGCGCCTGAAAGTGTACGCCGCGGACAAAATCAGACCCGTCGTCCCCGATGAAATCAGGGACCGCTACCGGCTGGTGGCCGCGTACGG
>JAFGDC010000549.1 GCA_016932295.1 candidate division CSSED10-310 bacterium | reverse complement strand
GCAACGGCCGCCACCACTGCGTCCCCGGCGGTGAATTCTCAGCCTCCCGTCGCTCGATCATGGCAGTTTCCTTTCCACGACTGATCCATTCTACAATCACCCCCCGAACATGCAAAACCTTCCGTCCACCACATCCATCCGATCTCCTCCATGATTCGCGACGCCTGGTCATGCCTCCTCAGGTCTTCTCATGCTCCACCAGACAAAGACAATGCCGGGCACCACGGAAATCCGTCCGATGGAACTCTGCAATGTTACCCACCGCCGCCACCATCACTCTCGCCGCGCGGCCCATACAGCTTTCGGCCATGCCTGAAATACGGTTCCAGCCGGCGGGGACTGACGCCCAGGCAATACAGGGAAGCCAACAGCCAGTTCCTGGCAGTGGTGAACAGGACTCCCTCCCTGTCCCATCGTCTGGACGAGGTCATTGCCAGTTGCGGCAGGATGACCAGCGAATCCCCGCAGTGCCTGATACGGTGCACGAACTCCATATCCTCCATCAACGGCAGCTCGGCGAAACCGCCTATGGTCGCGAAATACTCGCGCGTGGTGAAGAACACCTGGTCTCCGTAAGGCAGCCTGAGAAGCCTGGTGCGCAGGTTCGCCCCCCAGGCGATCAGGCGAAGGGCCGGACCACCGCCGGTGACGCCTTGCAGGAACGCGCCGGCGGCATGTCCGGCGTTCAGGGCCTCGCTCATGTATCCCAACGCCCTGGCCGGCAGCCTGGTATCGGCATGCAGAAACGCCAAATATTCACCCCTTGCCCACCGCACCCCGAGATTCATCTGGGCGGCTCGCCCACGCATGCCCCGTACGCCGGTTACCGGCATGATCGCCTTCCCGCCCGCGTATCCGGTATCCTCCGGCGGACCGCTCACGATACCGCCGATGATCCCCTCTTTCCGGAGCATCTCCAGCGTACCGCAGCCTTCCGCTCCGTCCACCACGATGAGTTCAGCGCCGGTGCCCACGGCCGGGTCGAGCGCCGCGCGCACCGCATCGACGATGCCGGCTTCTTCGTCCAGCACCGGCATGATGATGGAGAACTCCGGCATTCGCGCAGGATTCATGTCAGGTCTCCCCATACTCCGCCCGGGTCGTCGCTTTCAGGGCGGCAGCCGCCGGTTTCGTTGTTCCGCCTACAGGGCGCTCCACATGGTGCTCTCGAAGTCCTGACCGGGAGCGGTGAAGGACACATCCATTGCAGATGGATATCGTTCCATCCATCCACCTTTTAGATTCAATATGATATGGAACTTGACCTCGTCCCCGGCCCGAACCTTCATCGCCGCGAAGGAGACGGCGATTTCGAAAATTTCACGGTACCTCCCGCGCACTCCCTTGGTCTCCCCTGAAGCGGTTGGAATCAACTCGCCCGGGCCTGACATGGTAAACTCCACGCTGGTTTCAGTTGGTCCCGCGAATATAATGCGGAGACTGCCTTCGATGACGCGTTTTTCAGGCACATCCTGTTTGCCGGGATCGAGACGCAGGTAGAATGTCTCCTCGTCGAAACCGAAAAACACCTTGTTGATGAGCTTCGGCTGCGAGGGATGAATCGCGCCGAAGCGCTGCTCCTCCTCGAAGGTGCCGGCGTACAGCCATTCGAAGTAGCTGCCGAGCTTGCCAGTCAACTGGGGATGAACGAAAGCAGTGGGTTGTTGTACTTTCAGCCCGGTCCGCCGGGCACCGGCGATGGGGTGGTGCAGGTGTTCCGGTGGTTTTTGCCCGCGGGCCTTGTATGATTCAGCCACGTATTCTCGGAACAGCGCATCGAACGAAGCGCGTTCTTCCGTGAAGTGATCGTCGTCATACCACCAGAACCAGTCGCTGCCCTCGGCCACGTATAATGCTTCCATGCCTTTTGCCCGTAGCGCATCATCGGATTCTTCCCGGCAGGCTTCCCGCGCCTCCGCCAGCATCTCCCATGCCTGGTTTTTCTCTGGTTTGCCGATCCAGATATCGAAATTGGCATTTATCCAGGAGCCGGGAGTGAGATGCTCCAGCATCCGCCGCGGCGGATGCGCGTCCAGAAACCCGCTGATAGTCACCGGTTCTAGCCATTTCTCCTCCAGCATCCTCCCGTACAGTCCACGGAGGAAGGCGACTCCGCCGTCCGGATAGTATTCCCAGGCATTCTCACCATCGAGGATGATAAAGACGATGGCCGGTTCAGCCTGTCCGGCAGTTTGTCGATGGATGGCGTGGAGTCTTTTTATGCAATCGTCCACGGCGCGAGAAGGTTCCCATCTCGAATAAACGAATCCCACCAGGTCGGAGAGCACGTGATCCCTGAACACCACCGCCACGCGGGTATCGTCGCGGCCGACCCAATAGGGCCGGTAGAGCGACGGGACGGCCACGGGATTATCCATGCTGGTTCTCAGGAAAGGCGTTCCCAGGCTCCTCGCCAGAACGCCCTCATCGGATGCCATCCACTCAATGCCAGCGGCCCGCAATAGTGGCACCAGGTCTTGCGCCACCGAACCTTCCGACGGCCACATGCCCCTTGGTGGTGTCCCGAAGAGCCGCTGGAACAAGCTGCGTGACCTCATGACCTGTTCTTGCGCATCATCCGGATACGCGAACCGGATCCGGGGAGACACCATGCGATCATTGGCCTGCAGCGCCAGGTTCGTATCCACCAGCAGGGGCAGGATCGGATGATAGTAGGGACTGGCCGACATCTCGATCTGCCCGTCATGGACGGCACCGGCATATTGATCGATGAGTCCCGCCATGATTTCACGGTGTTTCTCCAGAAGACCAAGCTTCTCTTCCTCGCTGAAACCGGAGGCTTTTTCCAACAATCCCCTGAGGAAGGGATCCTGTTTTTTCAGCAGGTTGTGACACCAGGTCAGGTTGTACCAGACCTGGAGATCACGGTAATCCTGTCCTGAAAGGTAATGAGCCCGTTCCGCGACCACCTCGCGATCGCCGTTGCCGCCTCGCAGCATGAGCAGTTCACGGTATCGTGGATAGGGCAGAATCATGGTCTCATGATGGCATCGAAAGAATTTTTCGAGGATTTCGATCCGATCGCCGTTGTTCAGTTCGGTGGCGGGAATCCTCGTGAGTTCCTCGATCCGGTCCACAGCGTCGTGGTTCACGTAGGCGAGCAGTTGATCCAACAGAATGGGAACGAAATTAAAGGTGACCCGCAGTCCCGGGAACTCGCGGACAAGTCGCAGCATGCCCCAGTAGTCTTTGACCGCATGGAGTCTGACCCAGGGGAGGAGGAGCCGGTTGCTTCCGAGGATACGATATGACGGCTGGTGCATGTGCCACAGGAACGCGACATGGAGGGGGGAGTCACTGCTCATTTCTCTACCTTTCATATTGATTGCACCGTGCCGGCATATCCAGGCACATGCTACCCAGACAGCACGGTCAGGTCAAAATCAATCGTACAGACCACGAGGGCGGTGTATCACCGCCCTCGTGACGGAAGAGTCAATCAGGTGCCGATGTGCCAACTGGCGAGGTACTCTTTCTGTTCCCCGGTCAGCGCATCGATCTCAACATGCATGGAGCGCAGTTTGAGCAGCGCTATCTGGTCGTCCAGTTCCCGGGGAACCGAGTATACCCGGCGCTCCAGTTCGGCGGCGTGTCTGGTGATAAATTCCGCCGACAGTGACTGATTGGCGAAGCTCATATCCATGACGGAGGCGGGATGCCCTTCGGCCGCCGCCAGGTTGATCAGCCGTCCCTCTCCGAGGATGTACAGACACCGGCCGTCGGTCAGCTTGTATTCCACGGTCTGGTGGCGTACCGGGCGTTTTTCGGCGGTCAGTGTTTCGAGTCCCGGCAGATCGAGTTCGACGTTGAAGTGACCTGAGTTGCACACGATGCTGCCATCCTTCATGACGGCAAAGTGTTCCTTGCGGATCACATTGATATCGCCGGTAAGCGTGACGAACAGGTCGCCGATGCGCACGGCGGCGGCGATGGGCATGACCCGGTAGCCGTCCATGACGGCCTCGAGCGCCTTGATCGGGTCCACCTCGGTGACGATGACATTGCCGCCATGTCCGCGGAGGCGCATGGCCACGCCCCGGCCGCACCAGCCGTACCCGCAGACGACGCAGGTGCGCCCGGCGATCAAACGGTTGGTGGCGCGGATGATGCCGTCCACGGTGCTCTGCCCGGTACCGTAGCGGTTATCGAACAGGTGTTTGGTGTCGGCGTCATTCACGGCGATGATGGGATACATGAGCACCCCTTCTTTGGCCATGGCTTTCAGCCTGATCACGCCCGTGGTGGTCTCCTCGGTGCCGCCGATAAT
>JAFGDC010000548.1 GCA_016932295.1 candidate division CSSED10-310 bacterium | reverse complement strand
GCTCGTGCTGGAAACGGCACGCGCCCAGCCCAGGTGAGGACTGCCCACGGTGGTGGCGGGAACCTGTCTGCGGGCCGAGGGCGGGGGTGGGGCCCTCGGCAGAGCCATGCACGAGTTCGTTCCGCGGGTCCCGGGATGCTGACCGGGAGGCTGCGCCCACCGTATCCACCAGCGGTTCGTGAAGTAATTCTAGGTGACTCCCCAGGTGAAGACACTCTGCCAGCGGCCTGCCGGCGACGGCTCAGGTGATGACAGGCTTCCTGAACAGGTATAACGACCAGCCGATGGTACTACGCCCCCAGCGCAGGTATTCCTCCCTGGCTTTCCTGCTCAGGCGGCGCAACTCCCCGGCATCCGGATCACCGGGGTTGTCCTCCAACCACCGTTGCGCGGCATACCATTGCAGGCACTCGTATTCGTCCCATTCAGCAGGGTCGCTCACGATGGCGTGAAGCGGAACCAGTCCGAGATTCTCGCCGGTCATCACATTGCCATGGTGATCCTGGAACTCTTCCCGCTGGAATCCGGCGGACTCCAGGTAATCCTTCTCCGGTTCCCGCAGCCATATCGGTTCACCCACCAGGATGGAACCCCCGGGGTTCGTCCATTCCTTCAGGGTGCGCAGGGTTCCTTCATGCCCCTTGAAAATCCAGCTCGCTCCCAGGCAGACGGCAAGATCGAAACCGACGGAATCCGCCGGCGCATATGAAGCGCCGTCCATCTCCAGGATGGTCACGGCGCCGTCCGGCACCCGGGTCCCGATGTTCCGCCTGGCGCGCGCCGCGAAAAACGGCGACAGTTCCACACCGGTCGCCGTCACTCCGTATTTTTCCACCAACCGCACCAGGAACTCCGCCCTTCCGCAGCCAATGTCGAGCACCCGGCAGGCGCTGTTCAGGCCGCACAAATCGGTCAACCTGTCGATTTTGGCGAAACTGGACGGGTTGTACAACGTGTGGAACGAGTGAATGATTTCGTAATATTTCCAGATATCCATTCGTTTCTCCCGAACTTCTCCCGAACTGGGCTCACACTTGTTTTTTCGCTGCCATGACAAGGGAACCGAGTCCGAACATCAGGGTGGCGATACTGACAAGTATACTGAGATACGGGATAAGATCCAGCAACGTCAAGATGATGAGGCCTATAACCAGCGCCAGGATCATCAAACCGCGGCCTTCAACCCGCCGCCAGGGGAGCAGGGGCAGGGAACCGAGCCAGATGCCCACGGGAATCGTGGCCAGGTAGAGCGCGGCGAAGTACACCAGCAGCAGGGCAAGGGCGAGGGGAATACCGATCACGGTGATACAGAGCACAACGAACAATGGAGGAACCAGGAGCAGAGCCAGCATACCCCGGAGAATGCCGGCTCCCGGCGAGGCGGCAAGCATTTTCACCATCCGCTCCATGGTTGCCGGCCAGACGACGATCAGAAGGGTACCGGCCAACAGGAAGCTGAAATACATGTACATTTTCCAGCCGAGACCCAGGCCGCCCTCACCGGTTTCATCGGCGTCTTCCTTCGCCTCCTCACGATGTTCCAGGCCGCCGTTCACCACCGCGCCGGGTTCCAGCACCGCTTCGCCGGGACTCATATAGTCCAGGCTGCCGCCCACCACCGCCGCGGACCCCAGGTTCACCTGGTCGGCGCCGATCTTGACATCACCGTCCACCCGGCCGCCGATGTACAACTGACCGCTGCCGCCCAGGACATCACCACCGACATTGCCGTTGAGGGTACAATGGCCGCAACCGATCACCAGGTCTCCGGCGACCTCGGCATCCGGCGTGATATCCACATCCGAACCCAATGCCATCAGGTCGCCGCCGATGTCGCCACGGGCCTCGATATACTTACCCGCAGCCTTTGCCGCATGCCCGACAGTGCCCTCCATGATGATGGTTTCCGCCACCAGGTTCAATGATCCGTCGACCACGCCGCGGAAGCGGATGGTCTGCGCCGCGGCCCACAGATCGCCGGTCACCCGCCCATCCACCTCGATGGTACCACCCGCCAGGTAACAGTCGTCATCCACCACCTGGTCCGCCGCCAGGTTCACCCGTTCACCGGTCTGGCTGGTGAATGCCAGGGCCGGAAGCCGGCCTGCCGCCAGCAGGCCCAGCACAACCAGAACCACACCAACGATGGAGCGCCTTCTATGCATGATTTCCTCCTTGTTACATGGAAAGGTACTACGCGTCCACCGGGAAAAGGTTACAAGGAGTTCGCGGCGAGGCAGCGAACGGCCGCAACCGGATCATCCCGAACAAGTACGGACCGAGGACGCTACAGTCGCCTGCCGCCATTACCTGCGCCTTCCCCCCGTCACGATGAACAATATACCGGCCAGAACGGGCGGGGCCACCAGCAGTCCCAGCATGGTGAGCAGCATTACCGGATCATGCCAGCGCAGGACCCTGAAAAGCAGCATTGCACCGATACCCGCCGCCACCAGCAGGAAACCGCATACCATCGGGTAACGCAGGGCGGCGACGGCGATCAGCACAAACAGCACGCCGGGCAGCGCATTGGGTGCGTTCCTGAGCAATCCGGCGATGCCGCCGCCCGCTTCCCGGGCGCCGGACAGCAAGCCGAACACGAACCACCAGAGGCTCCAGGCCAGCGACAATCCCACCGCCACACACCAGATACGATTCGACATTCTCACATTCATGATACACCTTTCCGGCACTCTCACACCCGTATATCCTGTCACACAATTTCCCGGGGTTGTTGTTCCATTTCGTACACTCTGATCGGCGGACCGAACACTCCGGATCGATTCGTCGTTGCGTCCCTGCCGCCGGCGGTTTCCCCGGTGAAGCTTCGCTACAGCATTCGATGCAACCGCCGGGCGAAAGCCAGCGCCGGTTCCCAACCGCAGCCGTGATCCTCGAAGCTCCACCAGGCCGACAGCACGCTCTGCGCCACGCACCACTCCAGCAGCCGGCGGCGGTCGAGCGCCAGACCTTCGACCAGTTGCGAGATCCGGCGATCGAGGCGGACCATCAGAGAGTCACCGGGAGTACGGCGCGGGATGCTGCCTATGAAGGTGGCCACATCCCAGCAGGGATCCCCCGTCACTCCCTTGGGATCGATGGCACGCCATTCATCACCGGCATCGAGGATGTTGCCCGGATGCGCGTCCCCATGGAGAAGAACACCGTTCCCGCCTG
>JAFGDC010000547.1 GCA_016932295.1 candidate division CSSED10-310 bacterium | reverse complement strand
TCCGCCCGGCCAGCAGCCGCCGGTGCCACGCCGCCAGGTTGTCCTGTTCCAGGCTTTCGATCACCGCGGGATCACCCGGCCACGGCAGTCCATACGGATGATTGCGGAACAGCTCTCTCTGAAACAGCGCCAGCGAATACTCGCGGGGCCTGTCCTGAAGCGAGGCTATGCGGTGTATCAGCCGCTGCTTCTGTCGCGCGACCACCTCCTTGTCAACCGCCGGCGCCAGCAGCACCTCGGACAGGATCGCCAGGCCGCGCCGCAGCGCCTGTCCGGGGCCGTATACCGTGAATCCGAAGCCATCCTCCGCGATCACCGGCGTCATGCGCATCCCCAGCTCTTCCAGTGCCGTCGCCAGGGTCGCCTCGTTCATGCGCGCCGTTCCTCCGGCCATCACCGCCACCAAGAGATCCGTCAGACCGCAGGTGTGCGTATTTTCCAGTACCCGTCCGCCTTTGACCATGGCCGCCGCGGCGAAAACCGGATTGCCGGGAGTTTTCCGGAAAACAGCCGAGGCATGATTCGCAAGGTCGAAGCGGACCGGCGGTTCGGGCCGGTGGAGGATGCCTGAAGCGATCGAGAGCGCCACCGGTAACGGTGTTTCCACCCCGCGCACCTCGAACGGCGGCAGTTCGCCGGCCCGGGCATAGGCGGTCTCGGCGGTTTCCGCCACCGCCGCCCGGTCCCGGACGGCTCCATGCGGCGGCCTGAGCATGCAAATGGTCAGATTACGAGGCGTGAAGTGTGCCGCTGCTGCCGCGCAGAGGTCCGCCGGCGTGGCGTCGGCAAGCGCACCGGCGTAGCTGTCTATGCCCCGCACGTCACCGCCGCGCCCTTCGAACACCGCCAGCCATTCCAGGTGCGCCTTCAAATCATCCTTTTTCATGAGGATCGAACTGGACAACATGGTACGCGCCTTGGCCAGTTCCGTGTCACTGACAGGAACCATGCCGAGCGCAAAGAGTTCGGTGAGGATCGCCCGTTCCGCCTCCGGCAGCCGCCCGGCATCCGTTTCCGCGTAAACATTGAAAAGCCGGTATTCGTCGTGCTCGGTGGAACGTGCTTCAATCCGGTCCACCAGGCCCTTGTTCTGCACCCTGGTGATGAGGCGTGACCCGCGACCGCCGCCCAGCACGGCCGCCAGCAGATCGAAATAATGGTACCCATCGTTTATGAGGAACTCTGGAGTATGGAATCCGCAGATCCAGTAGACACGCTCCCGGTCCGAGGGGATTTCCAGATAGCGAACACCGTCCTGGGGCGGCTCCGCCGGGGAGTTTTCACCCTGCACCCCGTCACCCCGGATGGGACTGATGATGGCGCGCACCAGCGTCTCGGCCTCGTCGAGATCGATATCGCCGCCCACGGTGCACACCATGTTCGCGGGTCCGTACCGCTGCTTGAAATAGGCCATCAGATCCTCAACGGTGAGACGGGAAAGGCTTTCCTCCGTGCCGAGCCGCCAGCGTCGCCGGCGATGCACCAGGTACGCGGCGGAATAGAGCTTCTCCATGACCATGGGTTCGGGGATATCCTCCTTGCGGCGGCTTTCCTGCAGGATCGCGCCCATCTCCGAAGTGAACACCTCGCGGCGGAATACGGGGGAGAAAAAGCCGTCGGCGAGAAGTTCCATGGCGGCCCGGAGGTGGTCGCGGGGAACCACCATGAGGTATTCGGTATAGTCGTAACTGGTGCCCGCATCGTACCAGCCGCCCATGCCGCGCCTGTCCCGCGCGAAATGAAGCCGGGTGGGCCGGGTGGCGCTGGCCTGCAGCAGGTTATGTTCCACCACGTGAGAGACCCCTTGCAGCCTGTCCGACTCCCATGCATACCCCGTGCGGACATAGAAGTGCACTTCGGCGAGCGGTGCGGAGCGGTTCACCACCAGGTTCACGCGCATGCCGTTGTCCAGTGTGAAGCTTCTGAAATCGGATCGTTGCGAATTCATCCATGCCTCCGGCGGATCAGTGTTGACTGTGTCGCCTCGTCAATATCGACTTCCGACTGTACCAGAGCCTGTCTGCATTTTGAACCGCCGGCGGGGGATGCCCGGCGGTGCATCCCGGCACGGCTGATCGCCTTTTACTTCGATTGCCTTCGCTGAACTTCCGCGGATGACGGCGCCGCATATTCTCCCTTGGCGGTTTGGCTCAACGCAGCATGTAGCCGGCCTTGTTGAGACGTTTCCTGAAGGTTTCCATTTCGGATTCGGGAATGACCAGGAACCTGCCGTGGGAGAACAGGCACAACCTGGCGAACTCCGCCGCCGTCACCACGTCCTTCGCCAGTGATTCATCGGCGCACTCCACCAGCCGCATCTCTCCTCGGTCCCTGAACTTGTCAGCTTTCGCCTCCTGTTGATCCAGGAGTTTCACCACCGCCGGCGGCAGGTCACCCTCCACCAGTTCCGACAAGAACTGGCGTATATACTGCACCTCGAGTCCGCTCTTCACCGCCGTCCACAGATGCTCGCGATCCAGCCGCCAGGCTGACGTTCCGAGCCGGTCCGCGATGGTGTCCAGCAGGGCTTCGTCTGACGCGATGAGGGAATCTCCCGCGCGCCGCACCATGCCATCATCCTCGATCCGCAGGGCGGTGCGCCGCCCGGTCCGCCGCTCGTAGCACTGGTGTTGTCCGAGGATATATGCGCCCAATTGATTCACCCGGAATCCCAGCAAGCCGTCATAGCGGCTCAGCGCCGACAGACCCGTCATGATAGTGTTCCCGACGACCTCGTGACGCACCCCCCATGGCGGCACCAGCGCCACGTCGATCATGCCGAGCACCGCGGCATATTCCAGCAATGTCACACGGATCAGCGTGCCTTCAAGGAAATCCCATGGTACTGCCCTGGGATCGAGACTCCAGTTCTGTTGGTTGGAGATGTACAACTGCCACTGGCGCCGGCAGCAGGAGAAGGTGTTTCCCCTGACGATAATCAGCGACAGGAACGCCGGGAGATCCAGCCACTTTTCCGGCAGCAACTCAGCCAATGCTTGATTCACGATGCCACGGGCGATATCCGGGGGTTGCAGGCGCACGCCCTTCCGCCCCTGCCCCTTGATCATCTCAACCCGCTGAAGTTCATTGAACTCTTTCCACGTCAACCACTTCGCCCACAGCTCCCTGAGAACGTCGCAAGCCTCCTCGTCGCATGCCTTGCGGCCCCTGCCGGTCAACGCCAGCCGGCCCTTTCGCTTCTCCACCAGACCACCGGCCTCCAGCAGCAAGGGCCAGGCGAACGGTTTTATGCCGGGATCACCAATGGTCGGATCCCGTGGATTGACCGGTGCCATGCCGGTGGGATAGAAGTCCCCATGCGCCAGAAGTCGTTGCACAGCGGCAAATGTGCTCTTTGACGGCCTGCCCGTGGCCAGGATACGGAAGCCGCCGGCCCGGACCAGTCGCAACATGGCCTTCACTTCATTAAGGGCTGCTTCGGCCGTTTCAACGATACTGACCGGAGTTTTCTCGGTCTCTCCGGCAAGCTGTACCGCCGGAGCCAGCCGGTCAAGATAGGGAACCCGGTATTCTTCGGGCAATGGGACTTCATTCCTCAGGTTGGTGGCTGCTTTCGGCTGCATCCTGCACCATCCATCCACGAAAAATCGAAGCAGTGGAACGATGTGGCCACTCCCGTTCTTCTCCATGTCGAGGCGTGGGAACTCGCCATGCATCCTGAAGAACTTATCAACCGGGAGCCGGAATTGTGGATCATGGACGGTTTCCCGCAGCGCCGCCATTTCCAGCGCGGTCATTCCATCGTAGAGGGCATTCCGCACCGCCTTCTGTGTCATGCGCTCGGTCAGCCATTTGGTTGCTGCTTTCATGCTGATGCCGCTGGGTGCCCGGTGCGGTTTTTCCGTCGGCACTCCGGCCCGCTCCAGGAACTCCACCAGGAATCCCACAATGATCCGCTGGCGGTACAAGTCATAAGGATAGAACGGTTGACGATCGAAGAAGTCCGGATCGAAGTACATGCTTTCCCTCACGGTTGATCCTGGTAGGTAACCAGTTCATCATGATATCGAGTCCATCATCGTGAGACAAGGGTGGGCAGGCGCGCCGGCCACTCTCTGCCTGTCATTATCCACCGCCGGTGAGCGCGGTTCACCACCTCACTCCCGTCGCCTGCGCCAGCATTTTTTTATTGACGGTATGGATTGCATCCCAGCCGCAGGATCACTATACCAAGTAGTGTTATGGAAACAGGATGGATATGGTCGCGGCTGGGCAGGTTCGTACCGCGGCGGCCGTGATGCGGGATAGCGCCGCAGGGGGATGATAAAATGTATTATACTGGACGAGACAAGGTGATGGCTGTGCTGATATCGGTGTTGTGCGGTACGTTTTTACCGCTGCGTGCGTTCACCGCTGCCGGCCCGCCGGAGTTTGGTGAACCACTCGGAATCACCAGGGACATCTTCCGGATCCAGAGCACCAACGCCGGACTCCACACTCCATGGGTAACCGACTGGGATCTGGATGGCGACAATGATCTCCTTGTGGGTGACGAGCGCGGCAGAATGAGAATCTGCACCAACATCGGCACCGTCACTTCCCCCCGGTTCGAGAATGGTCCATGGCTGCAGAATACATCCGGTATCATAGATGTCGGTGACTGGGCGGCGCCGGTCCATTTCGACTGGAACAGCGACGGCAAACGTGACCTGCTGGTGGGTGATGGAAATGGTTATGTACATGTCTATACCAACAATGGCACGGACGGCTCCCCGCTTTTCGATGACGGCGAGCGAGTTCAGGCGGCGTATGGGTATCTGTACGTGGGAGAGATCGCCCAGCCATTCGTGGTGGACTGGAACAACGATACTGCGCATGACCTGGTGGTGAACAGCGGGTACGGCATCACCAACCTGTTTCTGAACGTGGGCTCCGCATCCTCGCCGCAGTTGGGCTACGGGGTGGTGGTCACCGCCGGAGGAGATCCCATACAGATGCCCGGCTGGCCGCTGCGACCATGGGTGACCGACTGGGACGGCGATGGCAGGAAGGACCTGCTGACCACCGCCGATCAGCCCGGCAGCCCGGTGCTCTACGTCAACATCGGTACGGATGCCGCACCCGTCTTCGATGGCGGCGAGATACTGTGGGGGTACCAGGCACCGGTGGTACTGCCCCAGGAAATGGGGTGGGCATTCGGTGATTTGAACGGCGACGCCAACGAGGATTTCATTGTCGGCGATTTCTACGGTGACTTTACCTACTATCCAAACAAGGGCGGCAACACCTCGCGCCGGTATGAGGAAGCCTGGTACCTGCCGGAGGGGGTGCCGCGTCCATTGTTCCAGGAGGCCAAGGCGCCGGGCGTGGTGGACTGGGACGAAGACGGCCGCAAGGACCTTATACTGAATGCCGGCCTGGCCTGGGGAAGGCAGTATGTCGTGTTCAATTCCGGGACCGACGAAGCGCCGCTCTTCGACCATCACCTCATCTTGACGTCTGAATCTGGCGCAAAGATAGGCAGCCGGGGCAATTACCAGGCGCCCAGGGTAATCGATTGGAACAATGACGGTAAGAAGGACTTGCTCACATCAAACAAGGAGCAACCGGGAATCATCTATCTCTATCTCAACCAGGGTGAGAACCATGCTCCGGCTTTCGCGGCTCCGGTCAACCTTGCCGGCGGCTACCTGGATCTCAGCGCCCATCACATCCACGGTGTCAACGTGGGAGACTGGGACCGGGATGGCAAGAAGGACTTGTTCTTCGCCAGCGATGCGACCGCCATGTGGGGATATTTCAATTATGTATATCTTAATGAGGGCACAGATGCAGTGCCGCAGTTCAACACCGGCTCGTACCTGACCGTCTGGACGGGGGGGTATGAGACCGCGCTGGCGGGCGCCGAGTTCAACTGTGCCCTCATGTGGGACTACGAGGAGGACGGCGACCAGGATTTGTTGGTCCCGACCGACCAGGCATGGGAAAAACTCGGTCAATTCATCAATTCCGGCAGTGCCTCTTTCCCGCACCTGGAAGACGGTGGTCTGGTGCAGGGACCGTCCGGCCCGATCACCTCCCAGTGCCGCATGCAGGCCACCGTCGCCGACTGGAATGAGGACGGCCGCAAGGATCTGCTGGTCAGCAACTGTCCGGGACTGCTGGTGTATCCCAATGAGCAATTGCAGGTCACCTCGCCGCACGAGGTCTTGAACCTGGTGGTGAGCGCGGCGACGGTTGATGCCGTGCACCTGACCTGGTCGCCGCCCCAGGATTGCGACCTGGCCGGAGTTCTGATCGTCCGCTCTGAATCTCCAATTGATTGGCGCCCGTCGGACCGGCAGGAATACCACGTGATCCCGGGTACGAAGGTGGCGCCGGATGTGGAGGTAGTGTTCAAAGGTGATGAGGACCACTCCCTCACGCCCTGGGTGGATACTGGCCTGGTCCCCGGTACAACCTACCGCTACCGGCTGTTCACCTTCGACCAGATACTCCCGGCCTATTCAATGCACGGAAATGAGGTGCAGGCTGAAACAGCGGCGCCGAGTCCGACCTCCAGTCCTGAACCGACCGGGACTCCCGAACCGACCGTGACGAACAGTCCTGTTCCACCCACCGCGCCGCCCAGCCCCACGGTTACTCCCGCGTATACTTCAGCCCCCACGGTCACCCCGACAGCCGCTCCGATCCCGGTGGTGTCATCGGCGGGTGTGCTGGTGCTCATGCTGGCGCTGGGGGGATTGGTGGGGATGGCGCACCGTCGTCGTTGATCGACCCGGGGCGACTCCCGGAAGAGATTGATGGATTATTGGCGGACGAGGTGTGTCCGCCGGCCTGCCGCGGCGCGATAGGCGACTGGTCGCACAAGCATGGAACAAGTGATGCGGAATCATAGTGAGATGCGGTAAACTGTAACGGTGATCACCAGCAAAGGAGCCGAGATGATCTCAATTGCGGGTCTGCTGATAGTCGTCATGGGCGCGGGGGCGACCGGCTCCGCTTCACTCACCGCGGATGAGGTGGCCAAGGCGGCCTACGAACGGTACGAGGGGCGGGACATGATCATGGAACTTACCATGATTCTGCGTAACGACAAGGGTTCGGAGAAGCGCCGCCAGGTCAGGATGTGGCGGCTGGAGACCGCGGAGGGCAAGCGGATGCGCATGCTGTTCACCGCCCCGGCCGATCTGAAGGGGACCGGTTTTGTGGTGTACAGCTACGACGATCCAGGCCGGGACGAGGATCAATGGTTGTACCTGCCGGCCATACGCCGCACCAGGCGGATTGCGGGCAAGGCGCGGACCGGTTCGTTCCTGGGCACGGATTTCAGTTTCGATGACCTGGGTGACCGCCGGATCGAGGACGATACCTACCGGTTGTTGCCGGACGAGATCCTGGATGGTCAATCCTGTTACGTGCTGGAGGCGGCTCCGAAGGATCCCGAGTACCAGTACGGCAAACAACTCGCCTGGATCGGCAAGGATGACTACATCATCCGCAAGGCTGAATTCTTTACCCGCGGCGGCGTGAAAATCAAGGAGCTGACAGCCTCGGAGATCAAGCGCGCCAATGATATCTGGACTGCTCACCGCATGGAGATGAAAGATCTGGAGAAGGGGCACTCAACCGTCCTTGAATTCAGCGATGTGCGATACAACACCGGGCTCGATGCGACCATGGTGAGCAAGGAGCGCCTGGAAGAGAACTGACCGTCTTCCGATGACGGTGCGCACGCCCATCGTGCCGATCACGCCGGCCTGAATCCCGGGCCGTCTTCCGTTCAATGGCGCCCGTCGCGCTCTCACGACGGCGTTTCACTCCGGTCTCTGTGGCTGGACCATCAGAGGCCGCCGGGTTGCCTCCCGCATCGCGGCGGCGCTATAGTCTGAAGTTCCCTGCCAGGAAAGCCATGAATGTCCATATAAGACAATAGTTTAAACTGTTTTTATATGTTCAGAGTTATGGCAACACG
>JAFGDC010000546.1 GCA_016932295.1 candidate division CSSED10-310 bacterium | reverse complement strand
CGACCTGATGAAGCATGCCGCACCCGCAAATCAGACCCCATTTGGCAGGATCAATGACCCTGCACTGACCAGGCGGGGGATTTGGGGTCCGTACCTCCTCTTGACCGGTGCATGGTGAACTGGTACCTTGCGGGCATGTACGAGGAGGTGCGGATGCTGCTTGCAGAGGTGGTGGGAACAGTCGTCTCGACGCAGAAGGAACCGCGTATCAACGGTCGGAAACTGCTTGTGATACAACCCCTGGATATTCATTTCAAGCCAAGCGGCACACAACTGGTCGCGGTTGATTCGGTGGGCGCCGGCCAGGGAGAGGTGGTGTTGTACGCATCGGGATCATCGGCACGACAGACCGAATTAACCCAGAACACCCCCTGCGATGCCGTGATCATGGCCATCGTGGACCAGGTTGAGTTCAAGGGTGACATCGTGTTCGACAAGGCCAGACCGGCGGAGACCGGGACTGCCTGATGTTCGCGGGCAGAGTGGTGGGCAGGGTGGTGGCCACCAGGAAAGATCCGGGCCTGGTGGGCGCAAAGCTGCTGGTGGTGGAATGCACCGACTGGCACGGAAACGTGGAGGGTCAGCCGGTCATCGCTCTCGATACCATTGGATCAGGGGCCGGGGAATTCGTGTTCTATGTCAAGTCCAGGGAAGCGGCGGTCGCCTACCCGGGCATCCCGCCCGTGGATGCCGCGATCGTGGGCATTATCGACCAGGTAGACCTGGAGGATGACTGATGTTTGTGGGAAAGGTCGTGGGACGCGTCTGGGCCACCAGTAAATTACCCAGCCTGATCGGATACAGGTTGCTTCTGGTCCGCCCCGTGCAGGGAGTGGATCTCGAACCAGCCGGCAAGGTAACCATGGCGGTCTGTGACCAGATCGATGCCGGGGTCGGAGACGTCGTGCTGGTGCTCGATGAAGGCGGTTCGGCGCGCCAGATCCTGGGTCGCGACGATGCGCCCGTGCGAACTATCGTCGTGGGGGTGGTGGATACCATCACCCTGGCGGGAGAATCCCGGAGGCTGCATTGATGCGCAGCCTGCCGAAACCGCTCGAGCGCAAGGAAGAGTCGCCGTGAGCCCCGATCTGATCGTCCTGCAAGTGTTCATTCTGCTGCTCGGTCTCACCATCCATGAATTCGGCCACGCCTGGGTGGCGGACCGGATGGGGGACCCGACTCCCCGCGCCATGGGGCGCGTGACCTTGAATCCTCTCGCGCATATCGATCCGATCGGTACGGTGGTGTTCCCATTGGTGCTCATCTTCCTTAAATCCAACTTCCTGTTCGGCTGGGCCAAGCCCGTGCCCATCAACCCAGCCTTCATCCGTTCCCGCCACGGCCATCTCCTCATCTCCTTCGCGGGCGCCGCCGGCAATATCGTGCTGGCCGTCATCCTTGGCATCACCGGACGTTTCCTGCCCCTTCTGGGAAACACTACCATCACCCTCTACCTCGAGTATTTCTGCTTCCTGGGAGTATCCCTCAATCTCATCCTCGCCATCTTCAATCTCATCCCCATCCCTCCCCTGGACGGCGGACATATCGCCATGGAACTCTTGCCGAAGCAGTATTCCGATGCGCTTGCCAGGATCGAACCGTTCGGTTTCATCATCATCATTGTCCTGTTTCAACTTGATGTGCTTGACAAGGTGCTCTTCCCCCTGGTGCGATTCGGGCGGCTGTTGCTGCTGGGAGCGTGATTCGATGCCGGAGGAAACCGCCCTGTCCCCGGAGTCCGAAGCGCCGGGCGGCGGTGACGGGAGCGCCGATGATGGCTATCGGGTACGGATCCCGGTCTTCGAAGGGCCGATGGATCTGCTGCTTCACTTGATTAAGATCAACGAGATCGACATCACGGATATACCGATTCTGCAAGTCACCAGGCAATACATCGAGTATCTGGATCTGATGCAGGAGTTGAACCTGGACGTAGCCGGCGAGTTTCTCGTGATGGCCGCGACGCTGGTACACATCAAATCCCAGGTTCTGCTGCCGCGTCCGGAAGAACCGGACGAGGAGGACCTGGAGGATCCGCGCCGTCGCCTCATGGAGCAACTGCTCTTCTATGAGCGATTCAGAAAGGCCGGCGAGGACTTGCGGGAACAACTGGAAGCCGGTCAGCAGATGTGGATGCGGGGCGGCTTGTATGATGACCTGCAGGAGATGGATGAATACGAGTTCAAGGTGACCTTGTTCGATCTGATAACCGCATTCAAGGGATTGCTCGCCAGATCCGAACAGACTGACGTTCATTCGGTGGTGACCGAGGAGTTTTCCATCAGAGACAAGATGGACCATATCCTGTTTGGATTGGAGGGGAAAGGGAAGCTCAGGTTTGACAGGCTGTTCGCCGATTGCCAGAGCCGCACGGAGATGATCGTACTGTTCCTTGCGCTGTTGGAATTGATCAGGCTGAACCGTGTGCAGGCCTTGCAGCACTATCCTCTCGCCCCTATCTGGATCCGGCCGGGAACGGGCGATGGATGAGAATATGTCCGGCATCTTGCGGCGGATCTTTACCGCGGTTCTGTTCACCGCCGACGAACCGCTGCCGATGGAACGTATGATGGATCTGTTGGCCGAAGCCTGGGAGGCGGAGGATGTTCAGCGTGAGTTCCAGGCCTGGGTACGAGAATGGAATGCTGTCGAGTGTGGTATCGGCGTGGTGCCTGTGGCGGGCGGCTACCAGTTTCGGACGGACCCGGAAGTGGATGAATGGGTGCGGCGCTTCAAGACCACGGTACGGGCTGTGCGGCTCAGCAAGGCAGCCCTGGAAACGCTGGCTATCATCGCGTACCGGCAACCCATCACCACGCCGGAGATCGAGCATATCCGCGGAATCAGCAGCGGCGGCGTGCTCAAGTCGTTGCTTGAAAAGGGACTGGTGACTGTCTTGGGCCGCCGGCAGGTGGCGGGTCGCCCATTGGTGTATGGAACCAGCAAACGGTTCCTGGAGGAATTCGGTCTGTTCGATCTCACGGACTTGCCCGATATCAAGGAAATTGAGAAGCTGTTCGAAAAGGCCGGCCAGGAAGAAATCCTTGACGATACTGATCCTGTTTCCCTGCCTGCCGAACCGGAGCCGGCGTCGGCGGAAGCTGGGGAGACGCCCGGCCCCGCACCGCTGGATGACGCGCCGGTGAATCGAAGCGAATGAAT
>JAFGDC010000545.1 GCA_016932295.1 candidate division CSSED10-310 bacterium | reverse complement strand
GCAACGGCGATCCCGTTGAGCGCGCTGCACACGCCGATGGGTTCATCGAGCGACTCGAACAGGGCAACAGCCTCCTCGTGATAAGGGATGGCTTCGGCGTAGCCACCACGGGCATAGATGATCTGCCCCAGATGATCGTTGGCGTTGGCCAGTTGCAGGCGATCGCCGGTGCCGGTCGCGATGGCCATGGCCGCGCGGTAGTTGCGTTCCGTTTCCTCCCACTTGCCGATACGGCTGTAGACCCTCCCCACGTGAATCCGCGCATTGAAATGCTCCTGAGAATCACCAGGGATGGCCAGGGCTCGATTGTACAGGTCGACAGCCTCGGCGTTGTGGTAATTGTCACGGGCATAATCTCCGGCTTTCACCAGATACTGCAGCGCCTTGTTCTTGATCTCGGCGCGCTCGTAATGCAGGGCTATGTCCGCATGAAACCGTGGTTCGGCCGAATACAGCCGCTCCAGCACTTCAGCGGCCAGCCGGTGCAGGCGCCGCAGGCGGCGACGCAATTGCATGTCATAGGCGGTCTCGCGCAACAGTGGGTGGGAGAACAGGTAGATGATTTCCGACAGCGGCGACCAGAGTGCCCTGTGCAGGCCGAGAGCGATCGTGCCATCGATATCGGTGCCGCCAAGCATGGCGGAAAGAACCTTGACATTGAATTCCAGACCCAGTACGGAAGCGGTCTGCACCAATTCCCTGAGCTGGATGGAAAGTCGATCGAAACGAGCGATCACCACGGCGCGAATGCCGCCGGGCACCTCCGTGGCGCCCTCGATCAGGTGCAGCCGCCCGTCCTCGGTATGCAGCAATCCTTGTTCCTGGAGATACTTGCACACTTGTTCCACGTAGAACGGGTTACCCTGGCATCGTTGCGTAATGAAGGCTTCCAGCTCCGGACCGGGAACTCCCATGAGTTGCGCCTTGATCAGGCCGGGCATGTCCTTTCCGGTCATCGGCGCCAGGTGGACGGCGAGAGTATCACCGGCTCCGGCCGCCAGCGGCGCGGTGGGAAACTGGGGAAAGGAGCCGTCGTCGTTGGGACGACTGGTGGCGATATACGCCGCGGGCGATTCTGCGGTGGCGGCGTGCACCGCCCGGATCGCCTCGATCGATTGCGGATCGAGCCATTGCAGGTCATCGAAGACGAAAATGCGCGGGGTGAGCAGGCACAATCCCTTGCATAGCTGGCTCAGCGCGATGATGGTGTTGCGGGAACGACCCTTAGGATCCAACTGCTCGTACAATGAACCGGGCTCGACATGCCCGAGCAGGGCGGCGAGTAATGATTTGGTCCGCCGCAACTCGACCGATACCGGTTCGCCGCCGGCGGTCTCCAGACGGCCCAGCAGCGCCTCGAAACGATCATTGAAATTCGCCAGGTTCTCTGCTGTCGTGCCATGATCCTGTTGTGAAAAGAGTTCCTTGAGAAACAGGATGAACGGATTGAGACTCTTGTGCAGCAGGTTGTCAGGTGTGAACAGGTGGGTCACCGCTCCGGACGACCGGCACAGTTCATGGACCAAACGCGACTTGCCTATGCCCGCATCGCCATAGACCACGACGATCCCGGCATTGCGACCGGCGGCGAGGACATCGAGACGCGTTTTCCCCCGTTGGAGTTCATCATCGCGACCGACAAACGATCCGGAAAACCTCGCCGCCTGCCCCGCACCCACGACACCGGTCATAACCTGTAGTTCGAGAGGATGCCGCTTGCCCTTGACGGTCAGACTCGGCCGCGGGCGAGTCTCCACCTTGCCTGCCAGGGCGGCGGTCAGGGCGGCGGGAAGGAGGACATCGCCCGGTTCGGCGGCCACCATCAGCCGGGCGGCGGTATTGACTGTATCGCCGATGGCGGTATAGGTCGCCCGCGCGGAGCTGCCCACGAAGCCGGCGAACACCATGCCGTGGGTCAATCCGATACGCAGATGGGGTTGCTCGCGCCGGATCAGTCCGGCGAGAGTGGCGGCCCGGAGCAGATCGTCTTCATGGGCGTGGGGAAGCCCGAAAACCACCAGCATCGACGGTCCTTTGTCCTCGAAATACAGACCCGCCGCATAACCACCCATTTCCTCGACCAGCGCTACCATTGGCGTCACGGCGGCGACTATGCCGGCATGCCCGGAGACATCGCCCAGGGAGATGAACAGACAGGCGGCATCACGGAATTCGCCGCCGGCCTTCATGGTGACGGCAAGTTCCGGGGCGAACCGTCGCGCCACTGCAGCCCGGATCGGCCTGATGGAAAAGTCGCCGGCCGGGCGCGCGGCGGCATGGACCGGTAACGACGACGATGCGATGCACACCCCGCCGGGTGGACATCGATGATTCTCACCTGCCGCGGCGCTCAGCGCCTCACCCCTGAAGTAATACACGGCCCGCCGCGGCGTCTCGATGATACCCCAGTCTATGCGTCCCCCGGCGATACTGAGGCGCACTGTCGGCGTGAAGACCCCGAACCTGGTGCTGATCGGCCGGGAGCGGAGAATCCGTCCCTGAATCGCCCGTGCCACCGCTTCCGCCGAGGAGGTTCCCGCACCCGGGAAAACGGCGGTGAAGGCATCTCCGGCAAACGATACGATCTGACCGCCACCCTTATGCACATCCCGTATCGGACCGGCGAACAGACGGCTCAGCAGGCAGGAGACGATTTCCGCCCCCTCCTTGCCGCGGCTCATGAGCTGCTCGGTCATGGCGGTGAAGCCGGTGATATCGGCGAACAGCACCTGCCCCTGGAGCGATCCCGTCAGGAGTCCTTCCAGATAGCGTTCTTGAATGAATCCCGGCAAAAGGTTACGCATGCCCGCACCTCCACGGTTCGCGATGACCCCAACCACTGTGTCATGGCTTTTCAGAGAGCATTGTAGCAATCGTACGTCGGTCCGCAAGAAGCACCGGTGGCGCATGACAGGTGACACACCGGGCCGCTGGCTGGTTGACAACGAAAATGCCGTCTCCCCTCCCCGACCCCCACGAACATACCGTCACCCACCCCCAGTCCGACCTTCACGACCCGCATTCACCTCGACCCCGACCGTCGTCCCCACACCGGCTCCCATCCCGACCCTCGGGTTCGGCGGCATTCTGATGCTGGCCGGACTGCTCGGCGCGCTTCTGAGCATCAAACGAAGAAGGAACTGACCCGGAACTGAGTCGAATCATCAGCGGGGATCATCGCCTGCAAGGGCGGCTGATCCCCGCTTCTTTTCCCGTTACCGACACTTGGCGGTATCAGACACCTGTGCGTTCGCGCATTCAACCGGCGGGTCAACTGCCCCATGCACATCGGACTGCGTAAAGCCCTGGTTATTGAAGAAAATGATGACGCAGCAACCACCTGACGAATCGCCGATGCTGAGATACTGACCGATACTCCAATGGTCCTGAGCGGCGCTTTCCCCTCCACCCTTGACTTTTATCCCTCGATTCGTAAAAAGCAATGATCACAAGGCAATTGAAGAGGAGTTCCGGAGGTCGTGGGCCACTGGTTTTCTTCATAACTGATTCGAGGAGGACCGATGACGCGGATGATGGTGACAATGATTCTTATAATGGTGGCGATACTGTCCGGAAACGCCATGGCAGCAGGCGGCAACGCGGTGGATTTCACTCAGCACGAGATCGTCACGCTGACACCCTATGAATACTACCAGGACCTGATGGTGGCGGACGTGAACTCCGATGGACACCTTGACGTGATCACCACGTCGAACTACTGGATGATGCCGGGCAGAGAGGCGCTGACCCAGGCCACCAAGTGCAGCATTTGGTACAACAACGGCGCCGGCGCCTTCACCGAACAGGAACTGGTGCCGCCCGGCGTGGAGACGTGGTTGCGCGGCGTCTATGCGTACGATCTGGACAACGACTCGGATACGGATATCCTCCTAGGCGAAAACGACGGCTCGACAAGGAACCTCTTGTGGTGGGAAAACGATGGTGCGGAAAACTTCATGAGGCACATCATCCACAGCTCGACCGATTCCAGCTATTCGGTCTACGACATCTACGTGACGGACGTCGATCAGACCAGCGGACCAGACCTGCTGACCTCCTGTCATCACACGGTAAACTGGTTTGAGAACGACGGCGCCCAGGGGTTCACGATCCACACCGTCGACAGCGCCATGGAGCGCAATTACGCGGTGCGCGCCGCTGATTATGATGAGAACGGCTCCATCGATATGGCGGCCAGTTCATGGGTGAGCAACTCGGTGGCCTGGTACCGCAACGACGGCGCCCAGAACTTCACAAAAGTCCCGTTGATTACAAGGAACGGACCGGAGCGGATGGATTCGAAGGATGTAAATAACGATGGCCACGTGGATTTGGTGTACGTGGTGACGGATGATCAGGACGACGAGATCGGCTGGCTGGAGAACGACGGCGCCGGCAATTTCACCGTCCACGTAGTCGATCAACAGCCCGGTCTGTCCAACCCGTACGACGTGACGGCGGTGGATTTCAACGGCGACGGACATCTGGAATTCGTCCTCGCGGTCGGCTACAACGACGCTATCGTGCTGTACCTCAATGATGGCGCGGAAAATTTCACCATGGAGTCCGTACCATTCAATTATCTTCAGCTCGCTGATGCCGCTGATTTCGACGAGGACGGCGATATGGACCTGGTGGCGGTGAACTACAATACCCTGGCTTGGTTCGAAAACAACGAGATCCAGACGACACCCACGCCGCCGGCGAGCGAAACGCCGAGTCCCCTGCCGACCGCAACGGCGTCGCCGGAGCCGACGGCGTCGCCGGAACCGACCGCATCCCAGAGCCCGACGTTGACGCCGACGCTCACTCCCACCATGACCGCAACGCCGATGCCGACCTTCACGGCGTCTCCAACCATGCCGTATACGGCCACGCCGACAGAAGTGCCGACCGCACCGGTGGTTCCAGCCGCAGGGCCGGCTGGATTCGCAGGATTGTTGATGGTGGTCAGCCTGCTGATATGGCGGCGGAAGAGCAGCGCGAACTGAGTATAGAATAAGACACGGGCGGCGGTTCCGCGGTCGATGAGAATGTGGAAACGGCGTGGAACGCCGCATGATCCTGGGTATGCCGGTAGGTCTGCACGTCCAGAAGCACACATGGTATTTATGGTGTAGGTTGTATTCAAAGCCTGCACCGTGTTCAAGAGCTGCGTTACGTCAGAAGTCTGTTCAAAATTCCTTTCAACACGAGGATCTGTAGATTATATTTTTTTAGGATCTAAAACCTGACAAATGGAGGGAATGAATCGATGAAACATCGGAAGTATTTCACGGTAAGTCTGTTCTGTCTGGCAATCTTCAGTGCTATCAACGCCACCGTCACTCTCTCGGCCATCCTGGCTACTCCGTCACCCACGCCGCAGCCTGGCTGGTGCGGACTTGCGGTTGAGTGCGAAAATTTCCACCGAAAAAGCACGGGCGATTGCTGGCAGCAGGCACGTGGCGAGGCGTCCAACAGCGCTACCTGGCGCTGCGACTTAGGTGCCGGACAATGGATCGAGCATGATTTCATCATTCCCGCTGAGGATACCTGCTTCTGCTTGTTACGATACAGCAATGACACCCTAATCCGACCGAAAATGTAATACTGTATATAGACAGCAACTTGATCACCAGTTTCCAATCAGATGATACGGGCGATATGGGAAACGGCTGGAATATTTTCCACTGGTCGCCATCACTGGACCTTGGGACACTGGCCGTCGGCCAGCATACCCTGCGTTTCGCCCTGGAAAGCGGCGATAATCTGGGCTTCGAGTTCGATCTGGCGCTGTTGAGTTCACCAGGCTTGTGCACGCCCATACCGGAACCATCACCTACATGGCCTCCATCACCCACTCCAACATATACGCCCACAGTCGAACCCACTCCAAGTCCGACGGCCACGCCGGGCAGCTATGAATACATATCCGTCATCGACCATCACGACACGCCGCTCGAATGGTATTACAACCGCAGCGGCGGTGATCGCGGTCTAATGATGGATACAGGCACCGAGTGCGATTGGTGCTGCACGGGTGATACCTGCTACACCGCCACCATGCAGTCGTACCCCAGTTCATGGGGATGGCTTGGCATGTGGTACTGCGTAGCCAGGAACGGTGCGCAAAACTGCGACATGGATCCGGAGGCAGTCTTCGGAACGCATATAGCCGAGGAGTATCAAGCGCACCTGACCGGCGTCTCCGTCTTGGTGAATGATGTGAGCGGCGATAATGCGACCTTTAAAATCGAACTTAAGGACTCCGCAGACAACCCGGTTTGGCAACAGGAATGGACCGGCATCGGCACCCTGACCTATCCGCACACCTTCTATGCGCCTATCGATCCCGGCTGTATTCTGCCGTTCGAGATGGTGACATGGGTATTCGATCATGCAGATGAAGGGGATTACATCACCGCGGATGCCGTCAAGCTGCACCTCACCTTCGATAATCCGCTGCACATAGATAAAACCGATGAATACTTCCTGTGGAGCTACAATTGGCTGCTGAGAAACCTTGATGAAACATCGGGCATGGTGCAGGATCGAGCCAACTTCCCAGACGGCGACATGGAAAACATCTCAGCCACAGCCAAGACAGCCAAACTTACCGCGTATGCCTCGATCATGGGTATCACCGAGACGTCAGATGCGGAAGCTATCGTCGCCCAAATCGCCAATGTCATGCTGGACTCTGTCCCACGCCATGATCTCAGCGGTCTCTGGCCGCATTTCACTCGTGACGGCGGAACGGTGATCCTAGAGGACAGTGAGTGGTCGACTCTAGACACCGCCATCGCCGCGCTTGACTTGGCGGTCGCGCTGCAACTTATGGGTGACCCAGAGGATCGTCTGCCGGATCTCTATGCCTTCCTGGCCGATATCGACTGGCAAAGCCTACTCATACCGTTGTCCTCGCCCACAACCGCCAACGGCGTCAGCTACGGTTACACGTACGAAGATGAGCTGATCAACGCCACCTGCATCGGCTTCGGCATGGAGACCATCGCCATCAATTGGGCGATGTGTCCCTTCACTGGAGAGCGATCCTTCATGCAGGACCCGCCCACGGATAACGGCTCGGGTTTTATCATGCATAGCCGTTTCCCCCAAATCCCTGCTGTCTTCGATGCATGGCTTAACGACTGGCCAAGCCTCAGAAGTCAGGAGGCTGACCGGCAAATAGCCTGGTACTGTCTGACCGACTCCCCAAATAGCCTCTTCTGCGATGAAGGTTTGTTCGGCCTATCCGCGGCTGAAGTTCCTGCGCCTTGGAACGGCGGTGACCTGTATCAGGCATATGGTATCGGGGGGCGCTGCTCCGGTCCCAACGACGGCAACCACGACATGCTCGTCGCCCACTACGCCGCCATGATAAGCGATATTCGTCGAACCGAAGCCATAGCAGTATGGAATCGGTTGGTGAGTCATGAACTGCTTTCACCTCTAAACAATCTAGAGAGCCTGCGGGCGCCGGTGGCCGTAGGCAAAATCACCGAGATGAACCCTCTCAAGGGCTCATGGAATATCGCCTTGGAGGCGGAGGGCTGGGCCATGTCCGACCCCGCCATTCGGGCCGCGGTGGATGAGGCTATCGAGCAGGTAGACTTCCTCGTAGAGGGACGCGACGGAGTCTCCAGAGGTACCGTGACGGTCAACCTCAAACTGCACTGCGATCACTATCGGAGTTGCTTGGAATGGCTCCTCCCAGGCGACCATTTCGAACTCTGGGCAATGGCCGGGAATCCACGGCAGGAGGCGCTCATCGATGCTTTCATGGCGGTCATCCTCGATGTCTACGGAGCCTACTTCTTCTACCCTTCGTGGACGGAAGCATTCGATGGTGCATTACTCAATCTTGACCCGTACGAAGTGTCCGCCGCGCCTGAAAACACCCCGTTTCTGCAATTCACCTGGCCAGATACCGGTCCGGATTCCCTTAATGGGCTCTATTTCTGGGCCGGCGTGCTAAATAAGGAACTGAACGATCTGATGGGTGAAATCGAAGTGCTGGAATTCGGATACGGACCAGTAGGGGAGTAAATTCGAAACGCCGAGGGAAAATACTGACGGTAAGGAGACAATGCCGCCGAGAACCCAGACTTATCCCCGCTCGAACCTGGCGATCCTGTCCAGATAGATATCGATGATCTTTTGGAAGAGCACGGCGCCGTGACGGGCGGTGGAGAGGGACGGGTCCGATTTGATGAGGCCGTTCGGGTACATCTTGCGGAACCCAGCGGGATTGTAGGTCCAGCCCGGATCCGAGGCGTCTTCTTTCCAGGGTGAATCCATTGGTTCCACCGCATCCGGATGCAGGTGCATGGTCATGGAAATCTCACCGGCCGAGCCATGATGGCCGTCTCTCCCATCGAAGAGTTCCTCGCATAATTCCTTGATGTCCGGTTCGGTCCACCAGCTCACCAGCGCGTACTCGAATTCCTCCTCCATAGACAACTCGGCCATGGCATTCTGGATGGAGGCGATGTTGCCGCCATGCCCGTTGACCAGGAAGAATTTGCTGAAGCCATGCCCAATCAATCCGGATAGAAGGTCGATGACGACCATCTGGTAGGTGCTGGGGCGCAGGGTCATGGTGCCTGGGAACCCCATATGATGCACGCTCATACCATACGGCAGCACTGGCGCCACCATGATCCCGGTCCTGGCCCCCAGTTCCGCGGCGATGTGTTCCGCAATCAGGTAATCAGTTCCCAACAACCCATTCGGACCGTGCTGCTCCGTGCTGCCCAACGGCACGATAACAGTCGATCGCTTTTCCAGGTATTTCCCGACCGCCGGCCAATTGCTCAATGATACTTGCATGACGCCTCCCAGGCTGAAGGTGATGGAGTCCACAGCAGACTCTACTTTTCCACCCAGTCACACTGCAAGCTGTTCAAGCCTGACACATGATCCATCCCAGGCCCCCCCCGACGCTCCCGTCATCCAGGTAGATTAAGACCAGTGGGCTGCATGGCCGGCGAGCGCGCCGCCAATGCTCACCGGCGCGGTGAGATGCGCCAGTAATCGCCACATCGAAGCCCTGCGCCGTTCCCACTGCCGATTGGACATAGTGCGAATCCCACATAGTCACCCTCTGAATCACCGACGAAAGCCATCCACGGCCTCAGTTCCATTTGAGCGCTCGATACTTACTTGCCGGTAGGCATCAGAGACCGTGCCGGCGTCCACGCATGGTCACTCACACTGATTTTGCTTTAAATACAATTAGTTGAAGTTGCGCCTTCCGATGCGACTGGTACCATTTCACTTTGCTGCCTGGCAGAGACCTTGTCTCAGCGTTCTTCCAGGGTGATCCTGCCATTGTTCGTCCGGGCATGCAGCATCGATCCGCCGTTTCCCATGACGGCCATGAGCCTGGTCCGTGTATCGGTCGTCAGCGATTCGAACATGCTGCTGTCGTATTTGATCGATCCGTTGTGGGTGATGCATTCGATGTCCAGGTCGAGACCCTTTTGCAGCCGGAGCGTGACGGCGCCGTTCAGGGTGTCGATCGAAACATCGGAGCCGACCGAGGCGATGTCCGCTGAGATCGCTCCATTACTGGTGCGAAGTGAACGGATCTCCCTGGTACCGGCGACTTCGATGGCTCCGTTGCCGGTTTCGGCGCTGACGGCGCCGTTCACGTTCTCGATGGTGATTTTGCCGTTACCGGTTTTCAACCTGGTTTCATCGTCGGTTCCATCCAGCAGAATAGCGCCGTTGTCAGTATACACTTCGCCGATCACCGCATGGGCTGGTACGTCAATGGCGAGTTCAACCGAATCCCGGGTCACCGTCTTCTTGTTGGTTACCTTGACAACGAAGGTGTCCTCCTCCATGCCGATGGACAATTCCACGTCAAGGGGCTCGGTTTCCTTCTTGTCGGTGCGGATCACCGCGTGAACCCGCAGCCGCGGATCATCCCATTGCTTGACGGAAACCGCTCCGTTGGTATTCAGCACTCTTACCGCCGTACCCGGAGGGATATCATGGACCTCGTCCGATACCCGTTCGTGACGGGCGGCGAGTCCGACCGGCGAACAGAGCATCCAGGCCGCGAGTTGAGTCACTATCAGTAACAAGGC
Organism: candidate division CSSED10-310 bacterium; assembly: GCA_016932295.1. The sequence goes on along the minus strand of JAFGDC010000545.1, from coordinate 8,358 downwards.
GGATTTTTTCATGGCATGCCTCCTCATGAACGATGACAGTCGAACGTCAATAACCGATTCCACCTTGAATTACGGCTGGGATGACAGTTTGGTTACATGGGCGCATCGTTTGTCCGAATTTTCCACATCCGGTGGTCAGTGGTAACTTCCGATCGCGATGCCCATGCCGCCGGGAAATAGCTGAAAGAGTTCCGTGAGCAGGCGTATCCGGTCATGCGATCCCGGCGTGATCCCAATCGGCGGTGAGCAATCCACAAGACAAGGCGGGAAAGTACCAGATCACGCTGGTGGGCGGCTGTCTCACGGATATCGAGATCGACGCCACGGGAGCAGGATCAGGGAATACGTTCTCCTGTAACGGCCGATCACGTTCCTTCAAACAACTCGGCACACTCCCTGAGCTGCTCGATGATGGGAATTTTCTGAGGGCACTTCGGTTCGCATTCCCCGCACCGGATACAGGCGCCCGCCTTGGCGCCCGGCATCCACTTGATGGTGCCGATCTGGTCGTAGCGATCTCGTGACAATGCTTCCATCCCGTAGACGTCAAACCCGATCTTGATGCTGAAGATGAGGGGAATGTTCACACCCTGCGGGCAGGGCATGCAGTATCTGCAGGCGGTGCAATAGTTTCTGCCCAGGGATTTCAGATGCGTCATGATGCCCCTGACGGCATCAAGATCCCGGTCTTCCATGTGCTTCGCGCGCCGTTCGATCTCCAGGTTGTCCCGCACCTGCTCAAGTGAACTCATGCCAGAGACGGCCACGTCCACGCCGGGATTGGACCAGACGAATTGCAGTGCCAACCTCGCTCTGCCAGCCATGTCGATCTGAAGCTTGTCTATCACCTGCGGGCCGAATTCGGTAATGCGGCCTCCTCCAACCGGTCCCATTATGAGCACCCAGAGGCCCAGTTCATGTGCGGTCGCGATGCCGCGTTCGTTGCTCTGATCCAGGAGGGAATACTGGCACAGGACAGCCTCGAAGAGCCCTGATTCCGCGAGCCAGATCATATCCTCCGGCGGGCCATGGAACGAGAAGCACAGGTGCCGGACCAGGCCTTCCTCCCGGAGCCGCGTGCATTCCTTCAGCCAGCCGCCCCGTTGGTCGGTCTCCTCGAATTCCTGCCGGTTGATGCCGTGGAGGTAATAAAAATCGATATAGTCCGTCCGCAATCTTGTCAACTGTTCGTCGAAATATCGCCGCACATCCTCCGGCTTCTTGATGAGCCATCCCGGCGACTTGGTGGCCAGGAGCACCTCCCTCCGGCGTGGCGCCAGCAGTTCACCCACCACCTCTTCCGAAGCTCCCTCATGGTAGGGATACGCGGTGTCGAAATAGTTGACTCCGCCATCGAGCAATTCCTCGAACATGGCCGCCGTCCGGTCCTTGTCTATGCTGCGGTAGTCGGCGGGATCGGTGAGCGGCAGACGCATGCAGCCCATACCCAGCCGGGAGATCTTCCGGCCGGTTGCTCCAAGTCGGGTATACTTCATGATCGTTCTTCCCGTTGTTCCGCCCAGGCCTTGGCGTGTTTGACGAATACACTCATGGCCGCGAGCCTGCAGATGAGATAGCCTTCCAGTCCATCCAGGAATCCGCGATAGAGTATGTATTGCCTGAAGAAACGCCAGGCCGGCCGCGTCACCAGCCGCCAGGCGCCGATTCGTCTGCCCCTCTGTACCAGGTCTCGACCGGCCCAGGTGGTGTATCGATCCCACTTTTTCATGTAGGTTTCAAGGTCTTCACAGGTGTAATGGAGCAATTTGTTGCGCAGCTTTGCTACGGGACCGTCAACGATCATGTCGGCGTGAACCCATTTCTCGGGGTATAGACTCACCGATTTCCTGAACAGTCGCAGAACCTTGTCACGCTGCCATCCGGAATGGTGTATTTCACGTCCCAGGAAATGATTGCGCCGGTAAATGTAATACCCATTCGCCGCCGGTTCGCCCGCCAGCAGACGCGTGATCTCATCGGCCAGTTCCGGTGTGACCCGTTCGTCGGCATCGACGATGAGAACCCATTCATTGGCTGCCTGGGGGATCGCCCAGTTCTTCTGTGCCGCCGAGTTTACATATTCGTGTTCGAGTATGCGATCGGTGTAGGTCCGGGCGATCTCGACAGTCCTGTCGGTGGAGCCGGAGTCCACCACCAGGATTTCATCGGCCCAGCGTACCGATTCCAGGCAGGCGCCTATGTGGCGCTCCTCGTTCCTGCATGGGATGAGAACCGTCAGCTTGTTCACGAACACTCCTTGCGTGATGAGCGGCATCGGGACGGCCGATTCCTGCTCGATCGAGTATATCCGGTGCGCGGCGGCGGCACAAGGAATGCGCCTCCGCCAAATCCCCCGCCTGAATCCTCCATGGTGAGGCAGGGCCGCCTCCTGACAATGCCGCCGTATATTCATGGCGCTGCAGAGAGCGACCTTGACCGGAACAGTTTCTCAATGAGATAGAAAATTGGACGGGGGATTTGGGCCTCCTCACGGGTGCGCCGAGCGGCCGCGGGTTTGTTCGACCGCATTGATCGGCATGCAGCCTGGACAGGTCAGGTCACGCATAAACAATGCCACTGTTTTCCTGTCTTGGGGTATCAAACTTGGATAGAACCTCAATGTTCTCCCAAAAATCAACCCGAAAACGGGCCGAGAATGTCTAAGGTAGGCTGCAAGCAGGCAGGGCGCGGTACGAATATCCCGCGCCCTGCCGTTGGACTCACTCGTATTTCATGGGTTACGTCCAGGTATCAGGTGATGGGGAAAAGAGCCCTCTCGACATACTCCGTCATCCGCATGCCAATATCCCTTGTCGCTGCGAAACCGACCTTTTCCCACTTGCCGTCGATCTTACGTTCAAGCAAAGCGATTCCTTTTGCCTGGGCCAGGATCTCATCCTGGTTCGTCAGTGCCAGAGCGGCCAAGGTCAGCCACAACGGAAACAACGGACTTTTCCAGGAATGGTAACTCAACTGGTCAATCCCTTTGCTGAATGAACCTACCATCTTCTGATAATGGGCGTCATTACCTATACTACATATATCATTCTTAATCTTTGAAAACCGGCCATGCGCACCTCTGCTCGAGCACGAGGAATGAATCATTGACAATGACATGAATGGCGGCGCGAAGTTGCCATTCGTTTCCTCCAGGATATCTTGAAATTCCTTTTCCTTGACACGAATGGTTAGTTTACTCATTTTCTTTACCACGGCGGTGGAGAATTCCTGTGTTGCAGAACCACTCGTCCATTCTTGTTTGAAAACCGGATTCTTCATCACTTCCGCCAAAACCTGGCCTTTATACAAACTGGTATCCTTGTAAGGCGAAATATCTATTCCATCCCTGAACCAGGCATACGCGGCGTTCAGGAAAACGAGATCCCAATCGGGAGATTCACTGCGAATCTCTGCCAGTTTTTTCGCGGCCGAGCAGGGGAGACCAACATTAAAACTGATTCTTACCTTAGAATTTTTACTGTCGCAGAGGGGGCTGAGAAGCACACTGCCGATTTTGAATCCAACGGCCTGCAGCGTATTTTTAGAGAATTCGATTTCTCTGTCATCCAGCGGCGGGCGGGTTATACTGAACCCGAACCTCAGCAAAGAGTCGTGACTGCTGTAGTTTTTTGAGAAGTTGCCTACGGCATTATAGGCATGATAGACCAATGAGCAGGACCCCATTGATTCGATTTCAGCCTTTTCATCAGTACAAGTCTTGATCCATGTACCAGAATATGTACCATCGTGTAAGATAGAATCATCGGCCGATTGGCGACATTTTACCGTGGTGGAAATGATGCGTTGTTCGAAATCTTTTTTAACTCCAATGAATGAAAGCACCGTGGTCCACGCTTTGTTGATCGCCTTGGTGGAAGTAAACATGCATTCGCGCAGGCTGAACGGCGGCACATCGTTTTCATTTGTATCCTCTTTTTCATTATCTTTCCATACCATAATATGTTTATTCATCGCCTTCTTGATTTTTCCTTCGGCGATCATTTTGATGAGCGCATCCTGGTTCGGATCTATTTCGATATCGAGAACTGCTTCATGCGATGCCACCCGCCCGATCTCGAATGCCAAATCGAATCCAAGGTCCCCCTTCAACTTGTTGATTTCCTTATTAAGATCGTCCTCGAATGACCCGATATGGTCAAGAATATCCTTTACTTTTTTTGCAACCGCACTGATACGTTTTCGATCTTCTTCTTTGATTCGATCGATACCCTTTCCTATGAATTCAGCCACGAACCGCTTCACATAGGTATCGCTTGCATTCCTGAGCGCGTCGACACTGGTTGCATTTTCAGCGAGCCAGTTCATGAGCGCATCCACGCCCGTCCGTTCAAAGAATCCCCGGAGTCGAGCCAGAATCGAATCATCAATAGTATCGAGGAATTCAAGAAAAGCCTGCGCTTTCTCTCCCGCTTCGTGGATCTTCATCAAGGCGCTTTCACCATCTCCGATCCACATATTCTCGATACTGTAACCTGTGATTGTCTCGAGTAACTCAACCGCATAACTCCAATCCTCCGCACCAAGGATCGTCATTACTTCGTTCATCGACGTGACATCCTTGAGTTGTGCGATTTTCTCGAGCAATGTCCTGAATCCCTGATCAGCGCCAAGATCCACTTTTTTCAAAGTCTCCTGCCAGAGTTCGAGCAGTTTGTCATCAAGGGCTTGATATCCTTCTACCATAACCAAGACGTTTTTTATAAATGTCTGAATGGTTGGATTCGTTTTGAGTGCCTGGAAAAAGTCATTAACCGTGAAATAGTCACTTAACCAGTCCACCGATGTTCCCGCCATCTTGGTTGCCAGTTCATCCCACTTTCCACCGGCAACCAGATCCGACCATTCAGAGATCTTTTCGACCTCGTCGAAGAAGCCCTTGACCGGCCGCCATCGCATGGTTTCCTCGAGAATGGCCAGCAAAGGACTGGAAAGGTCATAGGATGCCAGTAGCGAGAACCGGCACGAGAAGCTCAATCCCCTTTCCCTGCGCCGACGGGCGCGGATTCGAATCATACCGTCGTTGATGACCCAATCATTGTGTTTCCCTGCATCCCGCGCCACGGTTACTTCGAAATCATCCTTCAATATGAAGCCGAAAGCCGCCTCGAGCGCGGCCTTGAGATTGACATGGAATGCTTCGTCGATATCCTTGAATGGCTGTAACTTGCCGGATAATTTTTTACCCCATTGTGCCTTCAAACCGAGATTCAATCCCAGATGGCCGGAAAACGCATGAACCTCACCAGGTTTCATCGTTCCATATGTAACCAGTGCAGGGATGTTACTGCGGGTCACCAGCTTTTTGAACGCTTGTGCGTAGGTTGTGTCGTTCAATGAAAAAGGCATGATATGCCGATACACTGCATTCAATTCGCAGCCAACGGAGGGGATGAAGGTAAACGCACCCGCGGGAAAGCTCCACGAACCATCGCCACCTGCTTGAATGTTTACAGTAAACGATCCAAAAGCCTGGCCGTTATCAGGATATCCTTTCTCATTCAGGGTAAACGCTTCAAGCGGTTGATCATTCTTGAAAACGGTCATGGATACATTAGTGGAAGTGTTTACTTCGAGTGTTTTTTCAAATGCCTTGATCGTAAACGGGGCAGTAATGCCGCCGCTCAAGGATTGTGGACCTTTGCTTATTGGATCGTCAAGTAATAATCCAACCGGCACCACTGCACGTACCGCAATTTTATCATTACCAAGCAATTTTTCCCAATCGACCGTTGCCATATACTATCTCCTTGTTCAATCAGACATTACACATAATGATTATTTACAACCCAAACTGTCCCGTTTCCACCCAGTCCATGGAGAGCAGGGACCAGAAGTCCTGGGCCAGGCCGTGCCGGACATAGTCGTAGGGCAGCCAGCCGTAGCCGTCGTCACCCCACGCTTCGCCCCACGAGTTCCTGATCAGCAGCGCCCCGATGGTCTGCTTCGTGCACAACTGGTTCCTGATCCGCTTCTTGTCGTCATACCCCACCGCGGCGATGGCATGCCCCCACTGCGCCCACTCGTCGGGACAGGGATACGGGATCCCACCCTTCACATCGGAATTCTCGAAGGACGAAAAGCCGAAAAACCCGAACATCGATGGAATCCCCGCCGCCAGGTACGTTTTGACACTCTTCAACACATCCTCGCCGGGCACGTTCGCACCCAACGGATCATGACAGAAGTAGCTCACCGCCTGGTAGTTGTCCGCCACCGCATACACGAACGGCGAAGGCTCCTCGTCGAACTCGGGATCACTGTCGGTGTAAGGCCAGTATTTCTCCGGCGCCACACCGCACAACACCAGCGCACCCATGGTGTCCCGCAGCCAGGCGCCGGTGTCACCCACCTCGTGCATCAGGTTCCTGGTGCACTTGTAGACAAACAGACGCGACCCGTCCACGTGTTTGCTGAACGCCCGGCGCTGGAAATATTCGACGATCCCCACCGCCGCGTGTGCAGTGCACGATCCCAACTGCATCTGGTTCTCGATGGGTGAACACCACTGACGCATATCCACATTCTCGGGCAGATCGCCCTCCCCCTTCAACCGACGGCCGCTCCCCAGGGTGATCCCCAGCCTTCCGGACAGGGTCTTCACCACCTCCGTCTCCACCGTGTAATCCCGCATGTCCGGCAACGGCGGCAGCCAGCCGGTCCCCATGCGGCCCAAGCCCTTGAGCATCGCCATCCTCGGCATCATCATGCAATCTCCTCTCTTTTCCCATCACGGCCGATGGCTCGCACATCTTCGCTCAATTGTTTCACCTGTCCGTCCATCAAGCCGCCTCCAGCTTGTTTTTTTCCCACTCTGTTGCTCGTTCCCGGCTCGCCTTGCCACCTCCTTTCCGGCACTAACGCCGCAGGCGCATCCGGGTGCTCCGCGTTTTCGCGGTCGGCGGTCTTCGTACATCTTTACCGTTTGCATCAAGTAAAGACGCAATGGAACGTGAAACGTGACACTGTTCTACAATTTTTTTTTACCTCACCACTCACCGTCAGGGAACCATCTTGAGGCGAATCACAGGAAGCATTCGAATTGCTGCGCACATGAACGGAGATGATTGGCGGCCGCGAAGCAAGACAAGTATCGGTGGTGAACGGACGAGTCCCGGTAGAAACGGCTGTTCGCCTGCAAAACAGCGGCGATAAGGTACCCGTATCACCCCATCGCCGCCATGTTACGCCTGTTCGTGATCCCCACCATGACGATCAGTCGATCAGCGCTACTGGACGATCACCTCATCCAGACAGCGCATCTCCTGGCTGCCGTCCATCCACCTGCTCCATACCTCTACCCTGTACATCCCGGGGGCCAGATTGTAGACATCCGCTTCCGTCTGAAAATAGCAATAGCAGTAACAGGGATCCGTCCAGATTTCCCTTTCCAGCATGACGATGGTGTCGCCGCTGATGGTGACGTCAATTTCGATGTCGTCTATACAGCAGTTGAACACCGAATCATAGTGGACCGCGTGGAGATGTGTGCCTATGACAGTCAATTCACAGTGCTCATTGGGGCTTGGCGGGTAGATTTCACCTTCCGGCAAGTCAAAACTCATGGGACACCACAGCCAGTCGGTGAGCACGAAAGGCAGGGGGTGCGGCTGGGGCCGCAGAGGCGTGAGCTGCTCCAGTCCGCCGGCAGCCGAAGACGCACTGCAAAGGGCGGTCAAAAACAGCAGGGCGAGTAGTTGCTTCATGACATCCTCCAATTGAAACGAAAACGGTTCACTCGAATACGAAGATTGAAGAAGCACGTTTCGTGCCAGCACCCGGCCGGTCGCCGCACAACGGCATGAATGATGGCATGGCAATGGTTTTCGGCGGATTCACGGAGAGCGCTCCTGGTTTCCGGCGGGCGCGGTTTACGCAAAGTGTAAAGCTCGCTTGACACGTGGACAGTAATGGTAATTTCACAGGCAGGAAATCGATGCGGGTCTCGCGGAACAGGCATGCACTGCCTGGGGGACATACGTCTGGCGACGCATGAAACCAGGGCGCGGCTGGCGCCACGCGCTCACTCATGCGCCACGCGGTCCAGTGGCTGGAGACATGCACACTTGTAGTGAAGTCATCCTCTCGGCACGCGAGGGGGAGCCGGCGGGGCCCGCCGGCAAACCAGGGCGCGGCTGGCGCCACGCGCTCCCACATGCGCCACGCGCTCACTCATGCGCCACGCGCTCCCACATGCACCACGCGGTCCAGTGGCTGGAGACATGCACACTTGTAGTGAAGTCATCCTCTCGGCACGCGAGGGAGAGCCGGCGGGGCCCGCCGGCAAACCAGGGCGCGGCTGGCGCCACGCGCTCCCACATGCGCCACGCGCTCCCGCAT
>JAFGDC010000544.1 GCA_016932295.1 candidate division CSSED10-310 bacterium | reverse complement strand
CTGTTGTCCGGGTATTCGGGCGCGGCTGTCGTGACAAGGATCTTCCGCAACAACGGCAGCGGATTCACCAGCCTCAATCCCGGCCTGACCGGTGTGAATTATGGGGAGAGCGCCTGGGGAGACTACGACGGTGACGGTGACCTGGATGTCGCCATTGCGGGTAATGCCCAGACGAGTCTCTTCAGTGGTATCTTCAGAAATGACGGCGGCGCCTTCACCAATATAAACGCGGGGCTCAGGGGCGTGATGAATTCCTGCGTGGAATGGGGTGATTACGATAACGACGGCGATCTCGATCTGCTGATCGCAGGATTCGACAACACCGTGATGTCGCCGGTGACGACACTCTACCGGAACGATGGCGGCACCTTCACCAATGCCAACGCGGGACTGCCCAACCTGTATAACTGCGATGCCGCCTGGGGGGATTACGACAATGACGGCGACCTGGATCTTCTCCTCGCGGGATACGCCAGTTCGTCGTATACCACGCGATTATTCCGCAACGACAACGGCGCATTCACCAATATCGGGGCCGGACTCCAGGGAGTCTCCTACTGTCACCTCGATTGGGCGGATTACGACAATGACGGAGACCTGGATATCTTCCTCTCCGGCTTCATGGGAAGCGCCACGAGAAGCCGCCTGTATCGCAACAATGGCGGCACCTTCACCGAGTTCAACCCGGGACTACCGGCGCTGTGGGATTGCGTGGTGGAATGGGGTGATTACGACAACGACGGCGATCCAGACCTGTTGATGGCCGGCAAGAACTCCAGCGGCACCAGGATGGCCAGGGTGTACCGCAACACCGCTGGCTCCTTCGCACTGGTGGATGCCGGGCTGACCGAGTTGGACTTCGCCGCGGGTGGTTGGGGCGACTGGGACAACGACGGCGACCTGGACATCCTCCTGGTGGGTTACAACGGCTCCACGTCGTTGAGCAGGATTTACTCCAACATGGGTTCAGTGTTCAATTCGCCTCCCGCCGCACCCTCCGTGCCCGGTGCATCGACGGACGGCATGAATGTAACCCTGTCCTGGACCGCCGCCACCGACGATCTGACGCCGGCCCAGGCGCTTTCCTACAACGTGAGGGTGGGATTGACGCCGGGTGGCACCGAGGTCGCGCCATGCATGGCGAATCCGGCCACCGGCTACCGCCACATTCCCGGCCTCGGCAACGCCCAGCTTGGCCCAGGTACTGAACTCGTCCTCCATTCCGGCACGTACTACTGGAGCGTTCAGGCGATCGACGGGGCCTTCGCCGGATCGCCTTTCAGCGTTGAGGAAACCTTCATAGTAATCGAGCCGACGGCAAGCCCCACGGACATTCCGACGGCCACCCTCACCGCAACCGTCCCGCCCACACCCACCGATGTGCCGCCCACCGAGACACCCATCCCGCCTACGGCCACCTCCGTGCCGCCGACAGAAGTCCCGTCTCCGACTCCCATGCCCAGTGCGGCACCGTCACCCACCGTCACCGCCACGCCGCTGCCGCTCTTCACCGATGTGGAAGCGACTCTCGAGGGCCTGACGAACGGTTGCGCCGCGTGGGGCGACTACGATAACGACGGCGATCTGGACCTGCTGGTGACGGGCACGAGGAACGATCCCACCAATTGCAGGATTTACCGCAATGACGGCCCCGACTTCACCGACACAGGCGCCGTGCTGATCTCGGTCAACTACGGCAGTTGCGCCTGGGGCGACTACGACGGCGACGGCGATCTCGATTTCGTGCTGCTGGGCATGCACCAGTCGACGCCCGTCACCAGGATCTACCGGAACGACTCCGGCATCTTCACCCCCGTCGCCGCCGGACTCATGGGTCTCTCCCAGGGTTCCGCGAGTTGGGCGGATTACGACAACGACGGCGATCTGGACCTGCTGCTCAATGGTTTCGATTCCACCACCCTGACGGCGGTCACGGTGCTCTACCGCAACGATGCCGGGATGTTCAGCGACACGATGGCCGGACTCCCCGGGATCTATGCCGGCGCCGCCGCCTGGGGCGATTACGACAACGACGATGACATGGACCTCCTGCTTGCGGGTTATGACGGTGCCACCGCCATCACGGATATCTATCGCAACGACGACGGAAACCTTATCGAAACAGAAGCCGGCCTGCCCGGAGTATATCAGTCCGATCTCGAGTGGAGTGATTTCGACGAGGACGGCGACCTGGATGTGCTGCTTGCCGGAACCACCGGCGGCGGACGCATGAGCCGGGTGTACCGGAACGACCTTGGGGTATTCGTCGATACCGGCGCTGGGCTGCCGGGAGTGAGCGACTGTCTGGCGGCGTGGGGCGATTATGACAACGATGGTGATCCCGATATACTGCTCGCGGGTACAACCGACACGGGCCGGCTCGGCATGGTGTACCGCAATGACGGCGGGATTTTCACCGCCATCGGGGCCGGGTTGCCGGGAGTATCCGCCGCCACAGGAGGATGGGGTGACTACGACAACGACGGGGACCTGGACATTCACGTGGCCGGATCGACGGCGATCGGCGCCATCAGCCGGATCTACCGCAACGACGGCACCGTGATGAACAACCCGCCGGAGCCGCCGTCCGGACTCTCCGCCGTGATCAACGAGACCGAGGTCAGCCTGTCATGGACAGGCGCCGAGGATGACTGGACTCCGGCACAGAGCCTTACGTACAACCTGCGCATCGGCGTGACACCGGGCGGTGACGAGGTGGCACCCGGCATGGCCGACGCCATCACCGGTTCTCGCCGCATCCCCGCTCCCGGAAACGGTCAAACGGGCACCACGGCGGTGTTCATGCTGCCCTACGGCACCTATTATTGGAGCGTGCAGGCCATCGACTCGGCATTCGCAGGCTCGGCGTTCGCCACGGAAGAGGTGATGGTGCTGGCAGGGTTTGAAACTCCCACGCCCGTCGCCACGCCGATCCCGCCCACACCCACGCCCGTGCGTCCGATACCGGCGACGACAACGACCGGCCTGATGGTAATGGCGGCGCTGGTCGGACTGCTGATGGGCAGGAGCCTGACCGGCGGCGGGGTAAGACGGAAGTAGCGGCATTCTCCGCCTTGAGATCTGCCCGCCGGTTCACCCCGGCGGCGGATCTCAGGGCGTTTCTATGCCGTATTGCCTGAGCTTTTTATAGAGATTGCTGCGCGGCGTGTCGATAGCTTCCGCCGTGGCCTTGATGTTCCAGTCGTTCTCTTTCAGCTTGCGAAGAATGAATGCTTTCTCTGATTCTTCCTTGAACTCCTGGAGCGATTCGGCCTCCAGCCACGGCGCCGGCGCATTGACCACCGCCGTCCCCTGCAATTGCAGGTCCCGAACCGAGATGCCATCGCGCGGTCCCATGATCAGCGCCCGTTCCACCGTATTCTTCAGTTCCCGCACATTGCCGGGCCAGTCATGCTGACGCAGCGCCCGCAGGGCATCGCCATCGAATTCAGGCGGTGGGAAGCCATTCTCCTCCGCGAACTGCCCGGCGAAGAACCGCACCAGTTGCGCGATATCCTCCCGCCGTTCGCGGAGCGGCGGAACCTGCACAGGCACGACATTCAACCGGAAATAGAGATCCTCGCGGAATTTCCCTTCCCCGATCAGCACTCCAAGGTCTTTGTTGGTGGCTGACACGACCCGCACATCCGTATGCAGCACCTGGCTGCCGCCGACCCGTTGAAACTCGCCGTCCTGCAGCACCCTCAGCACCTTGGCCTGGACCGTCAGGCTCATATCCCCCACTTCGTCCAGGAAGATCGTGCCCCGATCGGCCTGCTCGAACTTCCCTGTCATCCTGGTTCCCGCGCCGGTGTAGGCGCCCTTTTCATGACCGAACAGTTCATTCTCTATCAAGGATTCAGGAATAGCCGCACAGTTTACATGAATGAACGCCCGGGTAGCCCGCGGGCTCAGCGCATGCACTTCCCGCGCCACCAGTTCCTTGCCCGTGCCGCTCTCTCCGGTGATCAAGACGCTGGCGTTGGTGCCGGCTACCTTCTTGATGCGCTCACGCACCTCGAGCATCACCACGCTGTCACCCACCATCCGGTATTTCTTCTGCTGCAATGCCCGGTATTCCCCCGCCTCATGTTCCAGGCGGCGGCCTTTCAACGCATTGACCACCGACAGCAGGATACGTTCTTTCTGGGGCGGCTTCTCCAGGAAATCAGCCGCGCCCAGCCTGGTGGCCTCCACCGCCGAGCCGATGGTGCCGTGCCCGGACAGGATGACCACCGCCGGCCGGGGTTCCGGCATGGCCTTGAGCACTTCGAGTCCGTCCATGCCCGGCATCTTGATGTCCAGTAACACCAGGTCAGGCCGCTTGAGCCGCAGCATCTCGAGACCGTCGTACCCGTTCTCGGCCTCGTCCACCTCGTATCCTTCGTGCTCCAATATCATCCGCAATGTTATCCGAATGGCGCTCTCGTCATCGATGATCAGAATACTTGCTATGGACACGACTGTTCCCTGCCTGCCGACGGATCGGCGCTGGTTTCGTCATTGTTCTCCGGGGCCAGGCGCGCCTCGCATTCCCTGATCCGGTCCAACAGTTCATCGTATGCCTTCAGGCAACGCCGTGCTTCTCGCGCCAGGGTCGGGAGCCTGTCACAGGAGGCCATGCGGACGAGCCGGTCATGCATGGTGCAATAGGATTCGCGTAACACCACCATCAACCGCAGCAATCTTTCCGGATTCTGCGGCGGCGGTGCTGGCGGCAACGGGCGTTCGATGGCGTCATGACGCCTCACGCCATGCACCGGACCGCCTCTATCCCGGTTCATGATCACCAGCCGTCGCCATGCTCCACATATCACCTTCACCCGCGGGATACCCGGCCGAGTACCGGATAACCGCCAGAATCACCTACGAAATCAGGCCATTGCCGATTGTTTATCATAGCCGAAAGGCACGTTGAAATGAAGGGGTCTGCTCACAATCCGCCGCCTGTGATCGGGAGGGGCGGCGTGCAGGTCCGGAAGACGCGTTTCACTGGTGCCGGCGCCAGGGACGGAACGCCTGACACGTCAAAATCGTCGAAACGACTCGATTGGGACAATGTCTGACCTTCGTGATTCCCTGGGTGTCAACGCTTCACAGTGAAGATTACAACTTTCGGGGTACGACCCCATGGGAAAAGCTATCAGCCAAGATTACCGCAGCATATTGAGTGCCAACGCTTCACAGCGAAGATTACAACTTTCGGGGTACGACCCCAGTTGCACCACCCCATCGGCATCCATCGCCATTACTTTTCGCTTCAACTTGCGGATCTGATTCTGCGAAAAAAAGCGCGGAAGGTCCGCATCCCGGTCCCCTCAGAACGGCAGGAAGATGCTGAAGGTGCTGCCCCGTCCCGGTTCACTGCGCACGGTGATTTCACCGCCATGGTCGGTCACCGTTTTTTTGGCGATGGCCAAACCCAGGCCGCTGCCCTCCTTGCGCGTCGAGAAATACGGCTCGAACAACCGTACCATCTGAGATTCGGGTATACCCACTCCTGTATCCGTCACACTGATGTAAAACCGCCGGCCGCCGGCCGCCATACCGGCGGTGACCGTCAGTTCACCGCCGCCCGGCATTGCTTCCACCGCGTTCTGCATGATGTTCAACAGCGCTCTTTGGATCAAATCGCGATCCAATTGCGCTTCGCCGATTGTCTCGTCGTGTTCGAACCGCACGTTCACTTTCCCGGGCAGCGATGGGCGCAGCAGTTCGAGGGTTTCCTCGATCATCGCTGGGATCTCCACGGGAGCCGGTTTCGGAACCGGCAGCTTGGCATACCTGGAAAACTCAGATGCGATGGTGCGTAAACCCTCCACCTGCTCCAGGATCAGTTCCGTCAGCCGCGGAAAATGGTCATCGAACTGCGCCGATCCCTCGTTGTACAGTTGCCGCAGGTGTTCTATCGCAAGTTGAATGGGCGTCAGGGGATTCTTGATTTCATGAGCCACCCGACGCGCCATGTCGGTCCAGGCATCAAGCTTACTGGAACGGATCAGTTCCGACAGGTCCTCGAACACCATCAACCCACCCTCAGGCCGCGCCTCCTGATCACGCAACCTGGTGAACAACACCCGGACCGTCACCACGCGATCATCCAGCACCAGTCCTAACTGTTCCTCCCGCTCATCCGTCGCACCCACCTGTACCTCGTCCATCAATTCCAGCAGGGAACCACGTCCCACGTCCGCCAGCAGGGTACGGAGAGATGTCCGACTTCCGGATACCATCCTGATGCCCAGGATCCCCTGGGCCGCCTTGTTGATGAACGTGATCACGCCGGTCTGGTTCCACGCGATCACCCCCGAAGAGAGTCCGCCGATAAGGGTCTCGATAAACTCGCGCCGTTTCTCCAGGCTGAGCTGCTGCCGCCTGATGTCGGCAGCCATGAGATTGAAAGCACGGGCAAGGTACCGGAACTCTCCGGGCAGGTCGCCATCCACCGGCGTTCGATCACCAGGCTCCATGACATGCCTGGTTCCATCCACCAGCATTTCGATGGGGCGTGAAATCATCCCGGAAAACCAGTAGCTCAGCACCACCAAGACGATGATGGTGCCGAACGCGAGTACCAGAAACAATCCCTCCCTGCCGGGCAGCGGCAAGCCGCTGGGATCCATGGACAGCGGCTGCATGAGCGAGAACACCGCGGCCAGGTGTCCATCAGGGCAACGCACCGGCACATAGACGATCCTGGTACGGATGCCGTCCAGGTCCACAAGGTTCCAGACCTGGCTGCGGCCCTGGATAAGCTGATCCTTGACCCACCCCGGCAGGCGGTACTTCATCAGGTTCGAAGCGAAGTAATCCGGCCTCGTGGTGGCGGCCAGCCGGCCATCAAGATAGACATTGATTTCCCCTCCGTACACTCTCTGAATCTCTTGCAGAATAGCAACCGGCACGTCGCATCCAGTCCATGCCCTCAACTCGTCCACCGGTACCAGACCGGCATTGAAGGCATCCCCCTGGAACTCCCTCCCCCAATCCTGTTCGATCGGTGTCGAGGTTTCTTGGACCAAGCTCCGTACCCCGGCGGATAGCTCACCCGCCTGGGCATCGAACACGCCGGCGATGGAGCGCCTGGTGATGCCGTCGAAGGAGATGGAGAGCGCCGCCAGCGGCGCCACCCCGATGAGGAGAAACGCCAGGATGAATCGTACGCGGAAAGGTAATTCGCCATGGGAAGCCGGGATCACGCCTTTCTCGAACGATGGAATGGCCAGCGACAGGCGGGAACTCAGGGCGAGAAGGAGGAATACCAACGGAATTCCTTGCAGGAGGAACTCGACGTATCCCTTGACATGCTGCAGGATCGTCGGTCGTGGCAAGGCCACCGAGAGAGCCTCCACACCGCGGACGGCGGTGCCCGTGGGGGTGTAGAACACCGCCTGTTCACCCCGGGCGCCCAGATCCACCGTCATCCACCCATGCCCGCCAAGGTACGGCACAGGTTCACCGCCATACGCGTTGAGGATCTTGTCCTCCCGGTATTCCGTAAGCACCATACCGGCCATCTGGGCGGATTCATAGGGCGACTGCATGGGGGTGAACGTCGAAGAGTGGATCAGCAATCGTGGATACAACGGCACGGCGATGGTGAGGAGATCGCCGTTCGGGAGTAACCGCCGACCCGCCGCCACGGTGAGAGGGCGGCCGCGATACACCACGTCGTCCTGTTGGAGATCGCCAGCGGCGATGAGCAGACGCCGTTCCACGGGCAAAGTCAGGTGAGCCGGCAGACCGAAACAGCAGCGACTCAGCAGCTCACCATCCCGCCAGACGCTCACCGCCGACGGCAGCTCCAGCACCCCCAGGTTGCTCTGCCGCCAAAGTTCCGATGCCATCCGCTCAATCACCTCGCCATCCTCAATCCCGGCAGCTACGGCAGACTCTTCCAGGGCATCCGTCAGGGCCAGTTCCCCAACGAACACCCGTTCATTCGCTGCCTGTCGTATCAATTCCTCGGTGAGGGCCCGTCGGTTCATCCAGGCGACATGATGAAGTGAAGGATAGACCATGGCAGCCGCCGCCAGCACCAGGATGAAGACCGCGGCGATTCGTCCACGGACGGGCTTCGAATGAGCCGGTATCAATCCCACTCCGAGACAGACGAGCATCGGCGCCAGTCCCTCGTAAAGCGATATCCAGGGGAAACGCCAGGGCGGTTCCCCGCTGACCAGCCAGCGGGCGGCCGGCGGCGACAGGGTGACCAGAAACAGCCCCAGCGCCGGACTGATCCAACCGATTCCCCGCCGGCGCATGGACTCTCCCAACCGCCACAGGATCAGCACCGGAACCAGGCCAAGGACCAGGCACCCGAGCTGCATGCAGATCGGGGCACTGTCGAGCCGCTCCAGGTGAGGCCACCACCAGGAAGCTGAGGAATTGTGTACCAGGAAGCCCAGACAATATTGGAAAACAGGTTGCCAGAGAATGAACAGAAAGAGGTGATACCAGTGCCACCGGTGCGTTGCGCGAGAACCACGACGGCCGGCGAGGAGCACCACCTGCACAATGATACAGCCGAGGATCGCGGTGATGAAAAACGCCAGGGCATCGGTAAACAATGGGATGGTGGAACCGAAGAAGGCTGGATCCAGAAACGGCGGCGTGACTTCGAACCGGGTGAGACGCGACCATGGGAGAGTGATCGCCATCCTGGCACCGATCACGATGATCACCGCGGCAGCAAGGTGACGTAACCTATCGGTGGATTCATGACGAACCAGATGGGCGGTGAACCACATACCGGCAATAATCAACCATATCGCCAGCATAAGGAGCAGGGATACCATCTTGAGAAGGCGCACATTACGTTCCACGAAAGCCGCCCGGGGCAGGGCGCTGACCCTTGTCACCCAGAATGCGACACCCGGCAGCACCGGAACCACCGCCTCGGTTTCCGCCGGGATGCCAGGCACCTCCACCGCCACCGGAAGGTCTTCAGCGCCAGGCTTCAGCAGTGTGCGCATTTCCACATGAATGCCCGGATACCAGAACTCGAGCGCTTTCGCCATGGCTCCCGCCGCCACCCCCACCCGGCCCGTCTCCAAGCTGCCGACGACCATCTCGACCACTACCCACAAAGGCGCGGCATCCGCTTCCACCGCCGTCACGCCGCGGTATACCAATTCGTCGTCGGGTCCTGCCCGGACGAAACCGGATATCGCACCGAAGACCCCACCGGAGGCCACACCGGGGATCACCTCCGCGCCGTCCTCCCAGGTAAGGTCACCGGTCCAGGCGACAACACGGCCGGTGGCATCAATCACACCAGTCGCCGCCGGCGGGAGTCGCACCTCACCTTGCCCAATGGGCAGCCGTATCTCCCCCGCCAGCTTCCCGCAGTGTTCAAGTCCCCGGCAGCTCAGTCCATCATCCCAGTCACGCGCCACGCAATCCGCGAGGCGCTGCGCCACCGGCGCCACCGCAAGCGGCAACCGTTCGGGCAGCGCCAGCGCATCGTCCACCGCCGCAAGCACCGTGCTTTCCGCCCGGGCCATGAATTCCACTTCGATCCGCCTGGTCATCATTCCCCGGTAAACCTGCCCGCCGGTCACGACGGCAGCGGACAGGAAGACCAGGACCGTCCAGGTGAACACCCTGCCCTTCCTCATCTGACACACCGCCATCAGAAGCATGGCCAGCCCCGCGGGAATAGCGACCGCAAGCTGCCAACCCACCACCTCGGTAACCACCATCACAGAGGCGGTGAGTGCCGCGGCCGGCAATCCGACCCACCTCACGATGGGAGTCGGAAAGGATATGGTTCGATCCGGTTGATTCCGTGTATCGTTCGTCATGCCACCATAGTAGCGGAAATGAGGCATCTCTACACTACTTCCGGCCCCAATCGCCCCCGGAATGGCGAAGAATTTTTGCGGTTGCATGCAGCGCGGTCGACGCGGCCGGGCATAGTGCATGGCATCTCCCGCACCCTCGCGCGGAAAGCGATGCCGCCTCCCGGAGTGCCTGGCGCGATCAGACCGCCGGGGTTCCCAGATGCGCCCTCATGATCCTGTCGAGAAGCTGCGGATTGGCTTTACCCTTCGTCTGTTTCATTACCTGGCCCATGAAAAATCCATATAGACCAACGCGGCCGCTTCGATATGCGGACACCTTGTCCGGATGCGCCGCCAGGACATTCTTTACCATCTCTTCAAGCACCGTATCATCGGAGATCTGTGATAATCCCCGGCGCTCCACCACCTCGCCAGGCGCCGTCCCGGTGGAGAAGCTCTCCTCCAGGATGTCCTTGGCCATGCTGCCGCTGATAACGCCTTCGTCGATGAGCCGTACCAACTGTGCCAGATGCTCAGGCGCAAGGCGCGACGCCTCGATGTCGATGCTCTCTTGTTTCAACAGCCTGGTCACATCACCCATCAACCAATTCGCAACCTGCTTGGGGGCAGCCAAGGCCGCCGCGGTTTCAAAAAAAGCCGCCAGATCGAGGGAAGAGGTCAGCACCGCCGCATCGTATTCAGAGATTCCATACTGGGCGGCAAACCGTTGTTTCATTCGCGCCGGCAGTTCCGGCAGACTGTCCCGGACCATCTCCGTCCATGAGTCATCGATCACCAGCGGCACCAGGTCCGGTTCGGGGAAATACCGGTAATCATGGGCCGCTTCCTTGCTGCGCATGCCTATGGTAACACCGGTGGCGGGATCGAACTGCCTTGTTTCACGAACCACATGGCCGCCCGCCTGGTAGATCTCCACCTGGCGCTTGAACTCGTACTCCAGGGCTTGCTGGAGGAAGCGGAACGAGTTGAGGTTCTTGAGTTCGGAAGCCGGCCGCAGTGCATCCGACCCCTGCGGGCGCACCGACAGGTTGGCATCACAACGCATGTTGCCCTCTTCCAGGTTGCCCTCGCACACTCCTATGTGCCGCAGCAAGTCTCGCAGGGTATGCATGAATGCCCTGGCAGCCGCGGGGCTGCGCAGGTCAGGCTCGGTGACTATTTCCATGAGTGGCGCGCCGCAGCGGTTGAAGTCCACGTAAGTGCCCTTTGCCCATGGAGTGTCAGGATGGATCAGTTTGCCCGCATCCTCCTCCAGGTGAATACGGGTCAACTGAACCCTCCGGGTCTCACCCTCCAATTCGAAATCCAGAAATCCTCCAAGGCCGAATGGATGCTCGAACTGTGAGATCTGGTAACCCTTGGGAAGATCGGGATAGAAGTAATTCTTCCTGGCGAAGGCCGACCAGGGTTGAATATCGCAATTGAGGACCAGGCCGATCCTGAGGGCCTGCTCCACCACCCGGCGGTTGAGCACCGGCAGGCATCCAGGCAGACCGAGACACACCGGACACGTGTTGGTATTGGGCGGATCACCGAAAGTGACGGCGCAGGAACAAAAAATCTTGGTGGCGGTGATCAGTTGCACATGGAATTCAAGTCCGATGACCGCTTCGTAGGCCGTATTCATGATGCCCTCCGCTCCAGGTGTGCGCCTACCCGTAGAAGGAGATCCTCTTCGAAGTGCCGGCCGATGAGCTGCACACCCACCGGAAGGTTGTCCACACGGGCCACAGGCACCGCCAGGGCGGGCAATCCGGCGAGATTCACCGGAATGGTGTAAAGATCCGACAGGTACATCTGGAGCGGATCGTCTACTTTTTCACCGAGCTTGAACGGTCGCGTAGGTGTGGTGGGAGTGAGCAGGCAATCCACCTTCGCGAACGCCGCCGAAAAATCCTCGTCGATCAGCGTCCTTATTTGCTGCGCCTTACGGTAATAGGCATCGTAGTACCCTGAACTCAGTACATAGGTACCCAGCATGATACGCCGCTTCACCTCGGCGCCGAAGCCTTCGGCCCTGGTTCGTTCATACAGTCCCTTGAGGTTCTCCGCCCGGGCCCGCAATCCGTAGCGCACTCCGTCATAGCGCGCCAGGTTGGCGCTGGCTTCGGCGGTGGCGATGATATAGTACGCCGCCAGGCCATACTCGGTATGAGGCAGGGAAACCTCCTCAAGCACGCAGCCGAGCCGGCGCAGTTCGTCCGCCGTCGCCATGACCGCTTGGCGCACTTCGTCTTCCATCCCGTTGGTAAAGTACTCCCGCGGCAACCCGACAGTGAGGCCGCGGATATCCCGCTGAAGGCCTGCCAGGTAGTCGGAGGCCGGTACCGGAACCGAGGTGGAATCCCGAGGATCGACACCGGCGATGACCGCCAGCGATCGCGCCGCGTCCTCGACGGTAACGGTCATGGGACCGATCTGATCCAGTGACGATGCGAACGCCACCAGTCCGTAACGAGACACCCGCCCATAGGTGGGTTTCAAGCCCACCACGCCGCAGAAAGCAGCAGGCTGCCGGATGGAGCCGCCGGTATCGGAACCAAGCGCCATGCTGCAGAGCCCAGCCGCCACCGCCGCCGCGGAACCACCGCTGGATCCCCCGGGGACGCGGGTCCGGTCATGGGGGTTGCGCACCACGCCATACGCCGAGGTTTCATTGGAGGAACCCATGGCAAACTCGTCACAGTTGGTCTTGCCAACCGGCACCGCGCCGGCGGCCAGGAGACGTTCCACCACGGTGGCATGGTAGGGAGAACGGTAGCCGGTGAGAATACGCGAACCACAGGTCGTGGCGAAACCGGCCACGTTGATGTTGTCCTTGACAGCGATTGGGATGCCGCCGAGAGGGCCGGGATCATCGCCCCGGGCATACGCCTCGGTCGCACGGGCGGCGCATGCCGCGGCCAGCTCCCTGCAATCGCTTATGAAGGCATTGATTTCACCTGCTTCAGCAAGCCGGTCCGATACCTGGTTCAGCACGTGTTCAGGTGTCATCTCACCAGTGCGGTACGCATCTCTCAGCCGGCTGACGGTCAGATCCATCACAACGATTCCTCCCCACCCAACACCTTGGGCACCAAGACCTGGCCGTCCTCCACGGCGGGCGCCAGAGCCAGCACGTCATCGACCGGCAGCGACGGCCGCACCTCGTCCTCGCGAAACCTGTTGGTCAAGTGGATGGCATGTGACGTGGGTTGGACACCGCTCGTATCCAGCTCATTCAACGTTTCCATATAACGCAGAATATCAGCCAACTGGACAGCGAACGCCGCCGCCTCCGCCTCGGTCAGATCCAGCCTGGCCAGCGCCGCGATATGCTCCACATCCTTCCTGTCAATGCTCATGGTCGCTCCTCGTTCGCTCCGCGCCACCGCGGTGATTCTCGGGTGAGGGTAGAGCATAACCGTATCGTATCAGTGATTCAAGCAACCCCACCTGGAGCATGGCCGCCCTTTCTCCGAATGACGGAATCACGGCGCGCCTCACATGAGCAGCGCGTCATGCGGCCGGCCATGAGATATGGCGTGCGATACTCTGGAGTGATGTCGAACTCGTACCCGCGCGGATCTGCATATCCAGATCCCATGCTCATGTAATGCATCAGGACCGCGGTTTTGAATCGGAACATCCCGGGGAGAATGACCACAATCATCCCGCTCCGGATCGAACCTACAATCTGATCGAAGAGAATGTCGTTATCGGACCTGGCTGGACGTGGGGGCTTTTTTCGATGATGCGGATGATTTCGAAACCATTTTCATCGATGATTTTCATGAGATCATCGAAGACCAGCCAGAATGACTCCGGTGAAACCCCGCTCTGTGCGTCATCCCAGCCGAATTCCCGGTACACGGCGCCCCGGTATCCCGCGCGCTCTTCAATGGCCGCGTCGGCGGCGGCGTAATGCGTCCAGACGAACAATCGGTCCGTCACCGCGGCGATCTGTTCGATCAGCCGCCATGGCTCTGGCAGGTGGTACAGCACACCGCAGCAGAACACGGCATCGAAGCGGCCGTATTCCATCAGAGAGACCGTCTCCAGATCAGCCCGAGCGAACCGCACGTTTTTGATGCCGCATGCCGTCTTGATGAAGTTGGCACGTTCGATATTGGCCGGCCGGGCATCCAATCCCAGGACCCGCACGACGGACGGCCGTTCTGCAAGCGAAAAGCTCTGCGCCCCTTCGAGACATCCCAGGTCGAGAATCGTCTTTACATTCGGAAAATCTTCGAAGAACCAGGGCATGCGCGGATCGTTGCAGGGGTCATAGACACCGCCGCTGGCGACGCCATCGATGACGAAGTTCGTCACCCAGGGACCGAGTTGCCTGAAGGACGAGGCAAGATACTTCAATCTTCTCTCTTTTCTTCTTTTCCCCAGTATATTCAGCACTGACCACCCCCCTATGCAATTCACCACCGCACCCCAACCAGCCGTAGGCTGTTTTTGTTACGTTACATAGTGAAAAAAAGTGTACCCGGATTGGAAGGACTTATCCAGCCACTTGGTAAGAAACCCATCAGGTTTCGATATGAGCCTGAAGTGGATCAGTAAAGAGGAGCGGTTGTCTGACGAAAAGCGCCTTCGTGTG
>JAFGDC010000543.1 GCA_016932295.1 candidate division CSSED10-310 bacterium | reverse complement strand
GCGGCGACTGTGCGGGTGATCGCGGTTCATTTGGAGGGTGTTTGTCCTTGGTTGCCGCCGCCGGGGGAGACTCCTCCGCCGGACCGGACGAATCACCGATGATGCGCAAGGAATGGAGGGCCGGGCTGGCTGTGTCGCGGACTTGTCGAGACCGCGAATTCTGTGGTACACAATGGGTGGAGTTCAAGGCCAGGCAACCCACCGAGAGTGAAGCGAGGTAGTGAGGTTGAACAAATTCAAAGTCGTCACCGTATGGCTGGTAATCATAGTTGCCGTCATACTTATCATCCAGGCGCTGCAGAGTACGCATAGTAAACCGGTCGATCTGACCTACAGTGAATTCCTGGATGAAGTCACCAAGGACAATGTGGAAGAAGTCACCATCAAGGGGTACTCAATCAGCGGCAGGCTTCGGAAAGCCCCTGTGGAGAAATTCCGCAGCTATGCGCCCATCCAGGACGACGCGCTGGTGGCGGTTCTGCGTGAACACAAGGTGAAAATCAAAGCGGAAGAGGCCGGTGAGAGTATGTGGTTGAGCGCGCTCATCACCTGGTTCCCGCTGATTTTACTCATTGGCATCTGGTTGATGTTCCTCAGGCAGATGCAGGGTAGCGGAAAAAACGCCTTGATGTTCGGCAAGAGCCGGGCGAAATTGAGCACCAGTCAGCAGCGCAAGGTGACCTTCGCGGATGTCGCGGGAGTGGATGAAGCCAAGGAGGAGTTGCAGGAAATCATCGAGTTCCTGCGTGATCCGACGAAGTTCAAGAAACTTGGGGGCAGGATTCCCAAGGGTGTGTTGTTGATCGGACCGCCGGGAACCGGGAAAACCCTGCTGGCCAGGGCGATCGCCGGGGAGGCGGATGTACCGTTCTTTTCAATAAGCGGCTCCGATTTCGTCGAGCTGTATGTCGGTGTCGGCGCTAGCAGAGTTCGTGATCTCTTCGATCAGGGCAAAAAACATGCACCCTGTCTTATCTTCGTGGATGAAATCGATGCGGTGGGGCGTCACCGGGGTGCCGGCCTGGGTGGTGGTCATGACGAGCGTGAGCAGACGCTGAACCAGATGCTGGTTGAGATGGACGGCTTCGAGTCCAATGACGGCGTCATCCTGATCGCCGCCACCAACCGTCCGGATATCCTCGATCCCGCCTTGCTGCGACCGGGTCGCTTCGACCGGCAGGTGGTGGTGGATCGACCGGATGTCAAGGGACGGCTGGGCATCCTTAAGGTACATACCAGGAATATCCCTCTGGGGGATGACGTGAACCTGGAAATCATCGCTCGGTCCACTCCCGGTTTCGCCGGAGCCGATCTCGCCAATCTCGTGAATGAGGCGGCGCTGCTGGCGGCGCGTGAAAACAAGGACAGCGTTTCCATGGAGGATTTCGAGCAGTCCAAGGACAAGGTGATGATGGGTGCTGAACGCAGGAGCCTTGTCCTGAATGAGAACGAAAAGGAAATCACGGCCATTCACGAAGCCGGACATGCCCTGGTGGCCTGGCTGCTGCCCAAAGCCGATCCGCTTCACAAGGTGACCATCATCCCCAGGGGGAGAGCGCTGGGCGTGACTCAGCAGATACCGCTGGACGACAAGCGCATCTACACTGAATCCTATCTGCTGGACAAAATCGATATCCTTTTGGGCGGCCGTGTCGCGGAAGAAATCCTGCTGGCGCACTATTCCAGCGGCGCCAGCTCCGACATCGAACAGGCTACGGACATCGCCCGTACCATGGTGTGCAAGCTGGGCATGAGCCGGGAACTTGGACCATTGACCTTCGGGAAACATGAGGAGCAGATCTTCCTCGGGAAGGAACTTGCCTATCACAAGGACTATAGTGAAGCAACGGCGCTTAAGATCGACCGGGAAGTCCACCGGATAGTGAGTCAGTCCTATGACCGTACCACCGCCCTGTTAACCGACAACCAGGACAAACTGCGGCTGTTGGCGGTCACCCTTCGGGAACGCGAAGTACTCGACATGCGGGATATCGACGAACTCCTCGGCTCGACCAAGAACGCATCGTATCCCGATCAATCGAGCAATCCCCAAGAGGTTCAATCGGCGAGCGAATGATGAGTCTGCCCTGGACCGCCTGTGTGATAGACACCAGGGAGGACTTCGTTAATTCTTGCCCGGGATGGGTGTTCACCATCGCTCCGGAGAATGGACAAGCCGGCGCGCGAACCGTCACCATGGGCGCTTTTCTGGAGACCATCGAGACCGGCGGTCATCTTACCACTCTCGCCCGGGATCATTTCTGCAGCCTTGCCGTGGAACCCCGCCATCCAACGCGCTATCATTTCGCGGCCGGCACTCCGGGATGTTTAGCGGCATTTCTTGATAAGGCGGTTTCCTGCGGGGCGATACGACCTCACCCGGCGGGAAAAGCTAAAGAAGTGCTTGAACTTACTCTGGCGAAACGGCGGCCCATTCGGAGTCGGATCATGGGGGTGCTCAACCTCACCAGTGATTCCTTCTACGACGGCGGTAACTACCTGGCGATCGATGCAGCACTGGAGCGGGTCCTGACCATGGTGGAAGAGGGTGCCGATATCATCGACCTGGGTGCGGAATCCAGCCGGCCGGGGGCACGACCCGTTTCCGCCGATGATGAAGCCGCGCGGTTGCTGCCTGTCCTGCGGCAGGTCCGGAAAGCCGCCCCGACGGCGATCTCAGTGGATACTTACAAGCCAGAGGTGGCGGTGCAGGTTCTCGAGGAGGGGGCACAGTATATAAATGATATTTACGGATTGCGGGATGATTCGGCTTTGCCCGCAATCATCGCTCGTCATCAGGCCGGGGTTGTCATCATGCATATGCAGGGAACTCCGGCCACCATGCAGACCGCACCGAAATATCGCTGCCTGCCGTTGGAAATCGCCTCGTTTCTCGCGGAGGGCGTGTCGAAAGCGCTCACGGCCGGTATCGATGCCGATCGGATCTTTGTCGATCCCGGTATAGGCTTCGGCAAGACCGTCCCGGACAATTTGTGGCTTATCAGGCATCCCGAGTTCCTGACCGGCTGCGGTGCCGCCGGGGTGCTCTATGGCCCTTCACGCAAGAGTTTCATAGGTGCGGTGGTGCGACGGGAGGCGCCGGGCAGATTGGCGGGAACTGCGGCGGTGGCGGCGTTGTTAAGTTGGTACGGTTGTGATGTGATCAGGGTGCATGACACAGCGGATATCCTGGATGTTGTTCTGATGATGACGGCGCTGGACTCAGGAGGCGCGGCGCGGGAGGATGGAGTGTGACGGATTACTTGTTCACCATGTTCGGATCCGCCGTGGTACGGTTCCGGGACCTGTTGGACATCCTGATCGTCGCCTACGTGATTTATCGTGTATTCTTGTTGATCAAGGGCACCATCGCCATGCAGATGGTCCTGGCACTGGGTATTCTCTTCGGGTTGTTCAAAGTTTCCGATCCCCAGTATCTCGATCTGAAGACACTGCACTGGTTGCTGAGCAATTTCTGGTCCATCGCGTTGTTGGCGGTGATTGTGTTGTTTCAGCCGGAGATCCGGCGGGGTCTGGTGCAGTTAGGCCGGCAGCGCTTTTTCAAACGGTCGGTGGTACAGGATGAAGCATTGATCGAGGCGGTGGGTGAAGCCGCCGGCGTCTTTTCGAGTTCGCACACCGGTGCGCTCATTGTCTTTGAGCGGGGAAATGGTCTGGACAACATAAAGGAATTAAGTACTACCATTGATGCAGAGGTGACCAGCGAGTTGTTGCGCACGGTGTTTTTTCCTCATTCTCCCTTGCATGATGGCGCGGTGATCATCAAGGATGGCAGGTTGGCCGCCGCCGGTTGCTTTCTGCCGTTATCGAAGAATCCCTATCTGTCGCCCAGTTACGGCACCAGGCACAGAGCGGCGCTTGGCATCACCGAGGATACTGACGCGGTGGTGGTGATCGTATCAGAGGAAACCGGCACGATGTCGGTGGTGCATGGCGGCAAGCTCGAGGTGCAGGACACCGCGGCACAACTGTGCATGACGCTGCGACGTCTGTTCGGCATGGAGGCGTTGTCGCTATGAGTAGGACAGGCAGGGCATTGTCAGGCGTGACGGGCAGGCGGCACGGGATGGCATGGTCATGAAGTCCACTCTGACCGGTTTGAAGGAATCGATGATAGGACTGCAACGGTTCTTCAGCACGAATCAGCGGCACATCAAGCTCCTCGCCCTGGCCGCCGCCGTGATGTTCTGGTTCATCATCACCAGCCAGCAACGCACCCAGAAGATCCTCAACGGTGTTCCATGCAACATCCAAGAGGTGACCGACAATCTCGTCCTGGTGGACAGGAACGTGAGTACGCTGGTGGTCAAGGTAAAAGGATTCCCCAATACGATCTACAATCTCGCGCCAGAATCGGTTTCGGCAACCATTCGCCTGCCAGAGGATCTGCGTGCCGGACCGAGAACGATAAACATTGCCACCAACATGATCAATCTGCCGGCGGGAGTGGAGGTGCTGGACATTCAGCCCCCGATGATCGAGATCACCATGGAGAACAAATTGGAAGCCATGGTGCCGGTGTTGCCCGATGTAAGAGGGCGTCTCAAGGGCGGATTGGCGCTGGTCAACCTCTCCACCACACCGGCAGCGGTGAAGGTGACCGGGGCGGAAAGCGCCGTCTCTGGTTTGCGCTACATTCACACTGAGCCCATCGACATCACAGGCAAGTCGGCCGATGTCAAGCAATCGGTGGCTCTGAAACCTGCATCGAGCATGGAATTGCTTGAATTCACGGAGAACAAGACTGTTGTGGTGAATATCTCGATCCGGGAGGTGATCGCCAGGCGGATTGTCCAGCGCCAAGTAACGGCTTCTGACGCGGATGTGCTGTCGGCTTTCAATCCACTCGTGGTGGATGTGGTGGTGGAGGGACCCAGGATGCTTCTCCCGGCTGCCGACAACCTGCGCATCCTGGCACCGGTTGACGGGCTGCCTCCAGGAGTGCACAAAGTCAGGGTTCTGGCCACTGGTCTGCCAAAGGAACTGAGTGTACTGGCGTACATTCCCGAACAGGTCGAGGTGACGGTCACTGCAGGACCGGATGGTGATGCCCCGGCAGCGGCGCCGGCCTCATCAGTGACGCAGGGCTAGAATGCCGGTCCGGAAGGGAACGCGATGACCTACAGGAATCCGGTGCCCACGGTTGATATCATCATCAGGATGGGAAGCGGGGAAATTGTGCTGATCCGTCGCCGCAATCCACCCCATGGCTGGGCCATACCGGGCGGATATGTGGATTACGGTGAAAGCCTCGAGACGGCGGCGCGCCGGGAGGCGTTTGAGGAAACTGGTTTGCAGGTGGAGTTGACCGGCCAGTTTCACACCTATTCCGATCCTGATCGCGATCCCCGGCAGCACACCATTTCCACGGTGTTTGTCGCACGTGCGACAGGTACTCCGCGTGCCGGCGACGATGCAGCCGCCTTGGGACTATTCACTCCAGAGACGCTTCCTGTGGATATTGCCTTCGATCATGCGCGCATCCTCGCCGATTACTTCGATGGCGTATATCCAGTGCCAGGCGATACAACCCATCGATCGCGCCACCCGGGAGTCATCGGTGATGATGGTCCCGGTGCCGCTTGACAGAACACAGGGACGGGTTATAACTGTGAAATACAAGAACTTTTGTTTCAGCGGAGGGTTACGCAATGAAGCATATCAGATTGGCAGTCATGGTTTCACTGGTTTTCGCCATCATCACCGGGACTGGTCTGGCAGGTGTTCGCGGGAAACTGGTGGGATTGGTCAGCGACACTAAGGGTGAACCTATAGGGGGTGCCACCATTCTGCTCACCAATCCTGAAAT
This sequence comes from candidate division CSSED10-310 bacterium, assembly GCA_016932295.1. The sequence goes on along the minus strand of JAFGDC010000543.1, from coordinate 16,236 downwards.
TGAGGGGCAGCAGTACTCAACCACCACCAAGGATAACGGTCACTACGCCTTCGCGGGACTCGAACCTGTGTTCTACATCGTCGATGTGACGGCGGAAGGCTATGTCGGCCGGCGGAACAACATCAAGATCCGCGCTGGAATCAAGATCGATCAGGACTTCGAGCTGTTGACGCCGGAAGAAGTGCGGGCGCTCACCCCGTTGACTCCTCAGGAGATGGCGAGGGATTCGTTCAATGCCGGGATTGACCTTTACCAGAACAAACAGTTCGACAAGGCTCTCGAGAAACTCCAGGAGGCGCTGGGATACAACGCCGACCTGCACCAGGCGCACATGGCCATGGGTGACATCTACTATCAGCAGAACAAGTATGACGAAGCGCTGGCGAGTTTCGACAAGGCGCTTGCATCGGGCGAGGAGTACCCCGATGCCTATTTGATGCAGGGAAATGTTTACAACAACAAGAAGATGCGCAAGGAAGCCATCGCCGCCTGGTCCAAGTACGTTGAGCACAAGCAGGATCCGGTGGTCCAGTATAATATCGGCGCATTGTACTCCGCCGAGAAGGACTACGATGGCGCGATGAAAGCTTTTCTGAAGACCACCGAGATTCAACCGGACTATCCGGAACCTTACAAGCAACTTGGGTACCTCTACTTGAAACAAGCCAATCACGCCGAATCGAAAAAGGCGTTCAACAAGTATCTCGAACTGAAACCGGATGCGGCGGATGCCAAGGAAATCAAAGAACTGATCAGCATTTTTCCTTGATGCTTCCCATTACAGCGGCCGCCCGTCTTGACAGGTGACTGCACATGATCGCGCCGTCACGACGATTCCCACTCCCTGGCGCGGTGACACGATGAAAGGTCTCCCGGAGCTGTCATGCCTGTGCCCGACCTGATCGAAACTGTACCCAAGAGATTCACGGACCTTCTGTCACCGGCATTGATCGTGGTCTTGGGGTTTCTGGCTGCTGTTTTCATCGGCAGCATTCTCCTTATGCTGCCTTGCGCCCGTGTTGGCAACCAGCCCCTGGGATTTATCAACAGTCTCTTCACCGCCACCTCGGCCGTCTGTGTCACCGGCTTGATCGTAGTGGATACCGGTAGCTATTTCAGCACGTTCGGGCAATTGGTCATCCTCAGCCTGATCCAGATGGGCGGCCTGGGCATCATGACATTCTCCACCATGTTCACGCTCCTGATCGGTAAACAGGCCGGTTTGCGCGGCAGCCAGGTATTGTGGGACACACTCTCGCCGAGAGGCGGAATCAATCTCAGCAGGTTGCTCAAAAGCATCGCGGTATTCACCTTCGGCATCGAACTGGTGGGCATCATCCCGCTGGCGTTCAGATTCATTCCTTTGCACGGCGTTTCAAAAGGTGTTTATTCAGCCGTGTTCCACTCGATCTCGGCGTTCTGCAACGCGGGATTTTCCCTTAACAGCGACAGTCTTATGGCGTTTGCCGGGGATTGGCTCGTCAATATCGATGTCATGATCCTGATTGTTTCCGGCGGCCTTGGTTTCATCGTACTACAAAACCTCTCGCACGCCATCCGTGACCGTCGCAACGGCGTGGCTTTTCCTGAACGGGTCACGCTGCAGACGAAGGTGGTTCTTGGCATGAGTGCCGGCCTGATTGTCGCCGGAGCGCTTTTCTTTTATCTGGCGGAAGCCGATCACATTCTGGACGGACGGCCATGGCAGGAACGGGTGTTCTGTTCGATCTTCCAGTCGGTGACCCCGCGCACCGCGGGATTCAATACCATCGATACCGGCGCTCTCCAAAGGGGCAGCCTGTTCTTCACCATTGTGCTGATGTTCATCGGGGGCTCGCCCGGTTCCACCGCCGGTGGCGTGAAAACCACCACTATAGCGGTGGCGGCTGTCATTGCGATGAACATCCTGAAAAACAAACGGCATTATCATCTCGCCGGCCGTACCCTCTCCCAGGAAATCGCCAACCGGGTGGTCGTACTTCTGCTTCTGACAGCAGCGTTGCTGTCCCTTGCCTCGTTGGTGCTCTTTTTTACCGAACCGCTGCTGACCACCGATGGAATCCTGTTCGAGGTATTCTCGGCATTCGGCACGGTGGGTCTGTCCACCGGCGTGACTCCCGCTTTGAGCAGTATCGGCAGATTGATCATGGTATTGCTTATGTTCATCGGGCGGGTCGGACCACTGACCCTGGTGCTGGCCATCAGTCAGCGGCGCGTGCCCCCCGCCGCCATTCGCTATGCCGACGGTAAGATCATGATCGGTTGAACCTCCCGCAGGCATCATGCGGCGGTTGGAGTACGACGTGTCAACGGTTGACACAAACGCCAATTGTGTTTAGATTTCCTTGCATTGTCCAGCGCCGGACGGCGCGGCACACATGGAAGTCAACCATGGAGAAAGCGATGTTCAAGAAAGTTGAGGCATGGATAGATCTGATCGCCATGGAGCGGCGCATCCTGAAGTTCTGGGACGAGGAGAAAGCGTTTGAGTCATTGCGCGAGAAGCGAGCCGGCGGCAAGCCATGGTCTTTTCAGGATGGTCCCATTACCGCCAATAATCCCATGGGCGTGCATCATGCCTGGGGGCGGACTCTCAAGGATGTATACCAGCGGTATCATGCCATGAATGGACACGAACTCCGCTACCAGAATGGATTCGATTGCCAGGGATTGTGGGTCGAGGTGGAAGTGGAGAAAGCGCTGGGTTTCAAGAACAAGCGCGATATCGAAGCGTACGGCATCGAAAATTTTATTGAAAAGTGCAAGCAGCGGGTTCTCACGTTTTCCAAAATCCAGACTGACGAGTCTGTTCGGCTTGGCTATTGGATGGACTGGAACAACTCCTATTACACCATGTCGGATGAGAACAACTACATGATCTGGTTGTTCCTCCGCAAGTGTCATGACCGCGGTCTGATCTACAAAGGCCGGGATGTCATGCCGTGGTGTGCGCGCTGCGGTACCGGCATATCCCAACACGAGATGCAGGAGGGTTACGAGGAGGTCGCCGATGATGCGGTCGTCATCCGGTTTCCTTTACTGGATCGTGAGAACACCTCGCTGCTGGTCTGGACGACGACCCCCTGGACCCTGTCGTCCAATGTGGCCGCTGCGGTCCACGATGAGTTGACCTATGTTGAAATCGAGCGACAGGGGGCAGTGGAAATCCTGGCCGAGGGGCGCGTCGAGGCGGTTTTCGGTGATTCCGGTTATCGTATCTTGAACCGGATCAAGGGACATGAGTTGCTGGGGCTCAGATATCGAGGCCCCTATGATGAACTGCCGGCCCAGGATGTTGCCCGGGATGTCCATCGAGTAGTGCACTGGGACGAGGTCAGCGCCGGGGATGGTACCGGAATTGTGCACATCGCCCCCGGCTGCGGCAAGGAAGATCATGACCTGGGCCTGTCTTCCGGTCTACCTGCCATCGCTCCCATCGACGAGATGGGCGTGTTTGACGAAGGCTTCGGCTGGCTCACGGGCCGGCAGGCTGGCGATGTCGCCCATGCCGTCATCGATGATCTGGCCCGGAAGGGAATCCTGGTCAAGGCGGAAAAATACGTTCACAGTTATCCCCATTGCTGGCGATGCGGCAAAGCACTGCTGTTCAGGCTCGTGGACGAATGGTACATCTCGATGGATGAGTGGCGGCACGAGATCATGGAAATCGTCAACCGGATCACGTGGATACCCTCGTATGGGAAGGATCTCGAACTGGACTGGCTGCGTAACATGCGCGACTGGATGATCTCGAAGAAACGCTATTGGGGCCTCGCGCTCCCCATATGGGTCTGCGGCTCCTGCGGACGGTTCTCCGTGATCAGTGGCAAAGAGGAATTACGCAGCCGCGCCGCGGAAGGATGGGAGCAGTTTGAAGGCCATTCCCCCCACCGCCCCTGGATTGATCGCGTGAAGATCCGCTGCGATCAATGCGGCGGGCTGGCGAGCAGAATCGAGGATGTGGGTAATCCATGGCTGGATGCCGGAATCGTGCCATACTCCACCATGGGGTACGGCTCCGACCGGACTTACTGGAACCGCTGGTTTCCCGCCGACCTGGTACTGGAATGTTTCCCCGGTCAGTTCCGGAACTGGTTCTACTCGCTGCTGGCCATGAGCACCATGATGGAGGGTCGTGAGCCTTTCAAGACCCTGGTGGGGCACGCCCTGGTTCGTGATGAACACGGCGAGGAGATGCACAAATCAAAAGGCAACGCCATCTGGTTCAGTGAGGCGGTCGAAGAAATGGGCGCCGATGTAATGCGGTGGATTTTCTGTAGTCACGATCCGTTGAAGAATCTTAACTTCGGTTTTTCGGAAGGCAAGGATGTCAGGGGCAAGTTTTTCAATAGACTCTGGAACGTCTATGCCTTTTTCACCAACTACGCGCGGATCGTCTCCTTCAGGCCGGAAGCGGCTACGGCCCCCATCAACGAACGTAGCCGGCTGGATCGGTGGATTCTCTCCAACCTGCAGATTCTTATCATGAATACCAGGAAGAGCTACGAAGCATATGACGCCAAATCCGTCTCGCGCCATGTCGAGGAGTTCGTCGATGAGTTGAGCAACTGGTACATCAGGCTTTCCCGCCGCCGTTTCTGGCGCGGCAACGATGACGCCGACAGCCGCATGGCGTACCAGACGCTCTATGAGTGTCTCGATGCACTGGTCCGGATCGTGGCACCGATCATTCCGTTCCTCACTGAAGAGATGCATCAGAACCTCGGCCGCACCATCGGACCGGATGCTCCTGTCTCTGTGCATCATCTCGATTATCCCGTCGTGCGCGGGGAGCTTGTCGATCAGAAGCTGTCGGACGAAATGAAGGTTGCGATGCGCCTGACTTCTCTGGCCTTGGCCGCTCGCGAGACCGCCGGAATACGGGTGCGCCAGCCGCTGCGCACGCTGTACGTGATTCCTGGTGATGCCCTTGAAGCGCAGATCGCCCGTGAGTATACGGATATGCTCATCACCAACGTCAATGTCAGGGAAGTATCCGTACTGGAGCAGGGTGCGCTGCTGCCCATGACATTCGTTCTGAAACCGCAGTTCAAGAAACTGGGACCGCGGTTTGGGAAACGAGCCAAGGACATCGCCGCTCTCATCGCTACTCTCGATCCGGCCGAGGTGAGAACCGATCTGGAAACCAGTGGAAAGGTGAAAATCCAATTGGAAGGTGACATGATCTTTCTGGAGAGCGGGGAACTGGAAGTCGAGAGTCATGCTCCTGATTACCTGGTCACTCTTGTGGATGGGGGCAGCACCCTGGCGCTGGATATCACCATGGATCCGGACCTCGAGCTGGAAGGACTGATGCGTGACCTCGTGAGGCATCTACAGGTTCTGCGCCGCGATGCCGGACTCGAGATCGAAGACCATATCAGGCTCATCTACGCGGAACCTTCGGAGAGAATCGCGGTGATCATGGAAAGATGGGCAGACTATCTGAAGGAAGAACTGCTCTGTGATGGGATCCAGGCCGGTGAGCCTGGTGCCGGCTGGAGCAATCTCGAGGTGCGGGGCGAACGGATGAGGGTCGCCATCAGCAAGGCTGACTGAGCCCCTATCGCGACAGAATGGTCCGTGGGGAACCGCAGAATGTTGAAAGAATTCGTGCGCGTCATGAACTTCGGATTGGAGATGGCCATTGCCATACTCATCGGAGTACTGGCGGGCAGATGGCTTGACGCCGCCACCGGGTGGTCGCCGCTGTTCATCATCCTGGGCGTATTGCTGGGCATTGCGGCGGGTTTCGTCAACCTCTTCAAAGCGATCGGATTGATTGGCGAAGCAAAGGCACGGGCTGAAGATGAGGATCCTTGAGCCTGCCTGGCCCGTGCGGTTGATAATGTTCGTTCGACAATTGCTCGCTCTGGTTTTCACCTTTCGCCAGTAACCGCCTTCTGTACAGCCCGAATAACGAACCATCCAGCTCGACACGGATGTATTCGTAGTAATTATTGAATTCGGGGTGCATGGTGAAGCCAAGGGATTTTGCCCAGTAGCTGGGATTGACGCGCCAGTCGTCACGGTATTTACCGGAGAAGATTATGTACGTAGGTTGGCAATCCATGACCATCTCGAGATCGAACTTCTGATGTCCGGGCATCTGAAAACCGCTGCGCGCCTTGGAATGGGCGATGGATTGCGTCACCAGTCCGAAGAAGTCGATCGTGTACAGTTCCGAATAATACGGAATGATCCCAACACTGCCCAAAGCGATAGAGGCGTCTGGCGGCGCATTGTGCTTCAGCCATAATCCCAGATCTATGGCGTTTTTCATCCAGTCCTCCTCGCTGTCATCGACCCATTGCAATCGTTTGCTCATGCGACGATTGTCCGGCCGCTCATCTTCGCCTGGAGTGAACCGGCCGCGAATACGAATGAGCGATTCCGTCAGTGTGCCGGATTTGGGCAGCCATGGTTGCGCAGCGATGTACACCAGCAGGAGTGCAGCCACGATTCGTCGCCGCCTTCCGGATCCGCGATCGATGAGCTTCACCAGGCCGGCTTGGAGGGCGAGGGCGAAGAGAGGCGTCAGGGGCGCGAAGAAACGATTGAAGGGCATCCAGTCTCCACCGACCAAGATGATGATGGCGGTGTGGATGAACAGCAGTGCGAATATACCTGTGGTGAGTTGACGCCGCCGGGAGAAAAAAGCGTAGATGAGCAGCAAAAGCAGTGCGATGTCGCCATGATCGCGGCAGAAATCGATGGTGTAGGCGCAGCCGCGAAACAATTGGGGGATCCCCCTGATGACCTTGGCGTGGTAAGTGTTGGGCAGGAGCCGGCAGAAATATGAAAACCGCCAGGCGTGATAAGGAACCAACAGGAGGAGGTACGGAATGAGCATGACGAGGGGCTCCCGGCGGCGCCGTGGTGCTTCCGGGAATAAGATTGTGATGATGAGCACCACGGGCAGGATCGCGATGCCTTCCGGCCTGGTCATCGCCGCCAAGCCTCCGGTTAATCCCGCCAGCAGATAACCTGGAGTAGTCTCCAGAATGGACAGGCAGAGCGTGGCGGTCAGGAGAAATCCGAACATTGGGGTTTCCATGCCGCCGCCGCCCCACTTGATAAAAGAACGATCCAGCGCCAGCAGGAGTGGCGCGATCAGGAACCATGGTCGTTGTTGGGTGAGCCGTCGAGCCAGGATGCTGACCAGACCGAGTGTCATGATATTGAACAGTGCGCCGCAAATTTTCGAGAACAACACTGGATCCTGATTCAGAAGCGTTCCCACGGCCATCAGTATCACCCAAAGGAAATTGGTATAGCCTTCCACCCGTTCACCGGGATTGAACACCATGCCCTGACCTGCCGCCAGGTTATGGGCGTATCTGAAACTGATGAAGGGATCGTCGGTAAAGATACCGAATCCGATGCAAAGCTGCAGCGTGAGGAATACAGTAAAAATAAATGCAAGGAAGGGGATGTCTTTCCGGGAATGCAACATGTCAAACTCCACGGATTCAGGGTCCAGGATCGATTGTCTCATGGTAAGTGATCACCATGTGGTTTTCAATTCTTCTCCGGCACGGCGAAAGGAGTGCATCGAGCGGTATCCTGGGGTGAACCGTAGATTTCCCGGACGCCCGGGTATTCGCGGCTCCATCCCTGGTGCGGATGCGGCGTGTTCCTTTCGTCAGCCAGTCGTGACGGGCGTATCGAGGCGTACTATTCATGGAGTATCGATGGTGCTGCTCCCGAGGCCTATGGGAAGGCTCTGCTGGTCGCACTCTGGATTGCGTGAACGATTGGCGGACGGCCATCCAAGCGGTTACCACCGGCGGTCGGACCAGCCCGATCAACGGTTGACAGTATTTTTCCCGATTGTTATTATTCAATTCCTTTTTTTGATTTCTCAATGAGATAGAGGATGTAAGTGGGCAAGGATCTTAAGGTTGTCATCTTCAAGGAGTTACTCACCTTCGTACGTGACAGGAATATCCTCATCTACTCGGTGTTGTTTCCGATCTTCCTTTATCCACTCACGTTCTGGGTCATGAACCAGATCATGCTGTTCCAGCGAGGCGCGGTGGAGTCCAGGCCTTCGAAGGTGGTGGTGGAGAATGCCGGTTTCGCGCCGGAATTTTACGCCCTGTTGGACAACGATGAATACATTGAACCTCAGCTCGCTGATGCAGAGATCGGCAGCGACGGGGTGGATTTGAAGATACGGGTATGCGATGCCTTCACGACCCGGGGTGGACCATGTTTCACTTTCACCATTTTGCATGATACCGCCTACGACGGGTCGGATGTGGCGAAAAGTCGGGTACAGGTGGTGCTCGACGAGTACCGTGACCTGTTGATGGATCGGGTTGCCATGGATCATGGGTTGCCCCTGGAGGCCGTCCGTGGGTACGATATCGAGACGATCAACGTCGCTTCGCAGGAGCGCATGGGTACATTCATTATCGGACGGGTTCTGCCGATGATGATCATCATCATGGCGGCCATGGGGACTTTGTATCCCTCCATCGACGTGATAGTTGGAGAGCGTGAGCGGCGCACGCTGGAGACGACGCTGCTGACCCCCACGCCACGGCTGGTCATCGTCATGGGCAAATTTATCGCGGTGGTCGTCGCGGGGGTGGCCGCCGTGCTATTGAACATAGGTTCCCTGGCGTTGACAGCCGGGCATACGCTGTTCCTCATGAGTGGCCTCGATTCAGCGTCATTCACCATTCCCTCCCAGGCCTTGCCATTGATCATGGTCACCGCTGTCATTGTGTCCGCGGGGTTTGCCGCCGTGAGCATTTTGATCGCTTCTTACGCCCGGACATTCCGCGAGGGGCAGAGCTTCGTGACGCCGTTCTTTGTCCTTTCCTTTCAGCCCGCCGTGGTGGCGGTTTTTCCCTCCGTGAAGTTGACAGTGGTTACTGCGTTTGTGCCCGTGGTCAATGCCGCCTTGATGTTCAGGGAAGTCATCGATGGTCGCTTCGACTGGTGCAACATCGCGCTGGTATTGCTTTCTCTGACCGTGTTCACGGCCGTCGCTCTTGGTTTCGCGGCGCGGCGGATCAGCCGCGAGAACACCCTGTGGGGCGACCGCCGCCGCGACAACGGTGCGGGCTGGAAGAACGGAGGATTGCTGCGGTGGTTGAAGAGGTGAAAACGATGATAGAAACGCTGGCTCTGACGAAGATATACCAGGACAAGCAGCGAGGAGAGATACGGGCAGCCGACGGCGTGAGCTTCAACTGCCGGCAGGGAGAGATCTTCGGATTGCTGGGGCCGAACGGAGCGGGGAAGACCACCACGCTCCGGATGCTGTCAACGGTCATCAAGCCAACGTCCGGCACCGCGCGCATCAATGGTCATGATATTGTCAAGTCACCCGCGCACGTGCGCGCCTCAATCGGGTTTGTATCGGGCACGACTGGCTTGTTCCCACGAATGACGCCAGCGGAAATCTTGTTGTATTTTGGAAGGCTTCACCATGTTCCGGAGGATCGACTCAGGGAACGCATCAGTGAGTTGACCAGGGTCTTCGCCATGGATGCGTTCATGGATGTACGCTGCGAACGCCTGTCCACCGGCATGCGCCAGAAAGTATCCATCGCTCGTACCCTGATTCATGATCCGCCGGTCCTGATTTTCGATGAGCCCACCGTGGGTCTGGACATATTGGTGGCAAGCACGATGATGCAATTCATCCAGGGCTGTCGTGAAGAAAACCGTGCAGTCATTTTCTCGACCCATACCATGAGTGAAGCCGAGAAGCTGTGCGATCGCATCGCCATCATCCATAACGGTAAGATACTCGCTATCGGCAGCCTCGATGCATTACGTGTGCTGACCGGCAAGCGTTTTTTGGAGGATGTGTTCATCTCCCTGGTACGGGAGCGGGAAACACCGTGAGATCGTCCGGTTCGATGATATGGCTCATCTTCATTCATGAACTGCGTGACCTGCTCAAGGATAAAACCACCATCCTTTTGACCATCATCCTGCCGATCACCGTCTATCCACTGCTCATGTTCGGCATGAGCAAGATGCAGAATTTTCAGGAACGCCAGTTTGAAACGAGCACCCTTGAGGTGGCGGTGGACCAGACGGGGGAATGGCTGACACCTTTCCTGCGGGATAGTGAACAGAAGGTTCGAGTGGTACGGGATCTCGATGATCCGATCGAAGCCGTAAAAAGCAAATCGATCCAGGCCTATATCGAGATGATCGGTACCGATGAGCCGGGGGCTGCGCTTGCCGTGGTTCATTATAATGCCGCGGATGAATTATCCGGACGAACCCGGCGGATACTGGTGGACATCCTGCGTGAAGCCAAGGGCGCCTTCGTGGAAAAACGGATATCGAAATTCGGTAAGCGGTATCGTGTGGAGGATGTGCTCCAGGTGGAAATGGTGGATCTGGCAACCGACCGGGAAAAGAGTGGGTACCTGGCGGGTAAAGTCGTGCCATTGCTTACTATCCTCATGATTCTGTCCGGAGCATCGTTCGCGGCGATCGACCTGCTGTCCGGCGAGAAGGAACGCGGCACGCTGGAAACGCTGCTGCTGGCGCCGGTCTCACGCCGTAGCATCATCATCGGAAAATTTCTCGTGGTATTCATTATCGCTACCTTGAGCGCCATCATCAACCTGCTTGGAGTGAGCATCACCTTCGCGTTCAATCTGCTGGATCTGCCTCTCCTGCGTGGCGTGGTTTTTTCACTGGGATTCGGTGAAATCAGCCTCATCTTACTTCTCACCTTGCCCCTGGCGGTCTTTTTCAGTGCCGTGCTCATGATAGTCGCCAGCTATGCGGATACGTTCAAGGAGGGGCAGTATTATGTCCTGCCCCTGACATTCATTTCCATCGTGCCGGCCCTTGCATCGCTTTTGCCTGGAATCCAATTGAACTCCATCATCAGTATCGCTCCCATCGCCTCCATTGCGGTGGCCAGCAAGGAGGTGTTGACTGGCATCTACCGCTGGCCCTGGATCGCTCTCACGCTCGCCGCCAATACCCTTTATGCCGCCGTTTGCCTGAGGTTGGCGACAAGGCTGCTGGAACGGGAGAGCATTCTGCCCGGCACCCGCAGCGTGGTGCCCACGGCCGAGGCAAGACTGGCGAAGCAGGCATTCTACCTGTTCGCCGCCACCTGGCTGCTGTTGTACTTTGGTGGTTCAGTGTTCCAGAAGGACGATATCATCATCGGACTATGGCTCACCCAGATTCTGGTGGTAGCGCTGCCCGCTCTCGTCTTCGCCTGTCTCAACCGAAAACCGTTGCTGGATTTTTTTGCCTTGAAGCTGCCCAATCCCATGCAGATGCTCGGAGCCCTCTTCCTCGAAGGGGGCGTATTCCTCTCCATCATACCCCTCATGAAACTGCAGGCATGGTTCCTGCCCGCACCGTCGTCATTCATGAGTGAATTCGGCGACGCCATGCTCGACACCGGATACGCGGGGTGGATCAATATTTTCACCTTCGCGGTTTCCGCCGGTATATGCGAGGAGCTGTTGTTTCGCGGCGCAATCACCAAGGCGCTTCGCGGCAAGTTTTCAACCATCACCGTGATCCTGGTGGCGGGGACCATGTTCGGACTGTTCCATTTCAATATCTACCGGCTGCTGCCCACGGCCACGATAGGTTTTGTCTACACCTATATCCGCCTGCGCACCGGCTCGATCCTGCCGACAATGATATTGCATGCCATTCATAACGGCTTTGCGGTCGGATGGGGGAGCGCACTCGGTCCGGCGTTTGAAAGGCAGATCATGTCACTGCCCGGTATTCTTCTGATCATCACCTTGTATTTCCTGGGCTGGGCCATACTGCGCACGGCTTCAACCGAGGTGAAAGATGAGTGAATCGTCACGGCGCCTGAAGACGGTGGTGGTCATGCCGGCCTATAATGCCGGTCCGACACTGCTGCGCACCTATCAGGATGTACCCAGGGAATGGGTCGATCTCATCATCCTTGTCGATGACTGTAGCCAGGATGATACGGTGGAACTGGCCAGTGGACTGGATATCCAGGTAATCGCCCACGGTGAGAACCGCGGTTACGGCGGCAACCAGAAAACATGCTATCGAAACGCCTTGGATCAGGGCGCGGACATCATCATCATGCTGCATCCTGATTATCAGTACGATCCGAGAATAATCCCCCGGATGATCAGTCCAATCGCCGATGGAGAAGCGGATATCGTCTTCGCCTCACGTTTTCTTGGTAATCCTCTCGAGGGGAACATGCCCTTGTACAAGTATATTTCCAACCGGTTGCTCACCTGGCTGCAGAACCGGATCCAGGGGACCGGGTTCAGCGAGTTCCACACCGGATATCGCGCTTACAGCCGGAAAGCCCTTGAAACAATACCATTCAGCCGGAATTCAGACGGTTTCGTGTTTGATAATGAAATCATCATTCAGGGCTTGATCAAGGGAATGCGGTTCGTGGAAGTGCCGGTCGAAACCCGTTACGAACGAGACTCCTCAACTGTTTCATTCAAGGGGAGTTTGCTGTACGGCATCCGTGTCCTGCGCAACTTGACCCGTTTTCTCTTGCACAAGCATGGTATAAAACGCTATGCCATTTTCGAATGAGGCAATGTTTTTTTCATTCAGGCCAGCCGGAAGGATACAGATGAGACGTTCAAACATCTCCCGCAACACGCTCCAGGCGCTCTTGATTATACTCTTCTCGCTATCGTCGCCCCCGGCACACGCAGCGGTGAAACGAGTGATCCTGATTACGATCGATGCGTTGCGGCCGGATCGGATGCACGCGTACGGCAGCCCCCAGGCAACCACACCGATATTCGACAGCCTCTGCCACAAGGGCGTGTTGTTCACCGATGTGATCCCCCCCATTCCCCGCACCACGCCGGCCCTGGCCGGACTGATGAGCGGTCAGACACCCCACACCAATGGTGTTCGCATAATGTACAAGCCGCTGCACGACGACACGATGACCCTGGCGGAATGTTTCAAATCAGCGGGATACAGGACCGCTGCGTTCGTCTCCCATCCTTTGTCCATACTGCAAAAGATGAACCTCCAACAGGGTTTCGAAACCGCCGAACAGACCAATCGGTTGATCGAGTCGGTGGAAGAATGGTTGGCGGCTCACGGCAAGGAGGAATTCTTCCTCTGGATCCACCTCTTCGATCCTCACTGGCCGTACGCCCCACCTCGTGAATATCGGTTCTTCACTGAATTGAGCCCCGGTGAGGAACGGGATTATTTTGAGTATACGAAACAGGAGCGGGGTTCCATCGTGTTTCATAACGACTGGCCGGAAAACTACCGGCAGCATGCCCGAAACCTGTACGCTGGTGAAGTCCGCTGCGCCGACGACAAGGTGGGCAGGATCCTGCGAGCGGTCCATGATCAGGACAGGCTGAAAAAAACCACTGTCATCATCAGTGCCGATCATGGTGAGGGACTGGGTGAACATGACTACTATTTTGAACATGGAGAGGTGATGTACGAGGGTGTCATCAGGGTGCCATTGCTGTTTTTTGGAAAGAACGTGCGGCTCAAAGGCAAAATAACCGATATGCCGGTAAATCTCATCGACCTGTATTCCACTATTCTGGATCTGGTCGGTATCAAGATCCCGGCATCGGTGGAAGGCACCTCCCTGAAAAAGAAACTGAGAAGGATGAAACACCTCGCAAGTCGGAACAACATAACGGAAGGTATCATTTTTGGAGAAACCGACCTGACGCATTTCGATGAGAATCCACGTTTCCATTACCGCGGCGATCGGGGAAGATGGAAGATGGTCCGCACACCGTCGCGCAAACTCATCAAGATTCCCAATCCCCAGGGTGATGAATACGAATTGTATGACCTGGGCACTGATCCAGGCGAGACAACGAATCTCTATGATCCGACCGAACCCGCATCGATGGCGCTGCGGAAACTACTGGATGCCTGGGTGGAGAAGACCTCGGACAAGGACCTGGACGACGGGGCTGAGAGTACATCCGATCTGCTGGATGAAGAGACGGAGGAGATGCTCCGAACCCTGGGCTACATGAACTGAAGGCGACCAATTTAGCGCCTGTACACGGTGTTCCATGTGTGAAGTCCGCTGTGGGCGGCGCGGGTGATCTGCCGCCGGTGACTTCCGGGCCGGCGGTTCGAGGGGCTGTCACCGGAAGGTGATCACGGTATTGGTAATCGTCGTCCGGGGACATCCATCACTCATGGTGAACAGCCACTGCCGAACCGCATCACGGGCAGCCGTGGCTGCCTGATCCCCGGAGCAACGCAGTACGATGCAATCGATCACCGCTCCGGCACGATCCACCAGCAGTTGGAGCACGCAGGGTTCGGTACCGGTTCCTGTTTCCAACGCCGTCAATGCCGGATTGACCCGCCGGTTCAGCGTGGGGGCGCACTCCCATGGAGGATGATACGGTTCCGCTCGCACTGGAACGCGAAGCAGGATGATCATTCCCCTGTGCTGATCCAGCGGCGTGCCGATGAAAGCCTGTGCGCCGGTTCGGACAAGGATCGATGTTTCGTAGAGGGTGATGCCTTCTCTGCGCAACGCCACACCGATTTCGGTCGATCGGTCACCCAGCCGCACCGTTGTAAAGGTCGCCTGGAGATCCGTGTGCTCGGCCTTGATCATGCACGGTACCGCCGCGCCTTGATGTAACGGCAGTTCAACGGCACCGAAGAACTCGTAACGATCGTATGCTTCCATCTCACTCAACGCGGCCAGTGTGTCATCTATCAGGGTGCTACGCGGGTTCTCCACCGCCAGTTCGATATTCGCGGGTAATTGCAACCGCTTGTCCTCGGGATGCCACCAGAACACCTGGTCGACACCGATGAAAAACTGCACGGCGAGCCGCTCCGGGACTTGCGACGAACCCAGCAGGGGGATCGTCGTGCAGATCCAGAAGAGAATAATCAGGGGGAGTTTACGCATGCCTCACTTCCTTTCAATCCAGAAGAATGTCGTGGCAGGCAGATCGGTGGGTAGTTGGCGTGATTTAAGCAGGAAATCCGGAGAATAGAGGAGTTCAAGCCGGGCATTTTCTCCTTCAGGAAGATTTTCAAATACTGAAGTGAATCGCGCTTCAGAGATAAACGGCCTGGTGGCGACGATGATCAGAAGAAGCAATATGGCCGCTGAGAGTCCCAGCACTGGATCGGGGAGCAGTAGGTTCCGCATGGCGGTTAATGAAGCCAGCGGTGAAACTTTCAATCCTTCTCCTGCTGCGCCTGGAGTCAAGCCTCCCATGGTGGGTACCGGAGGCAGAAAGGATTCGATCTTACGCCAATAGGCGTTCTCGTCAAGTTCCGGCATGTCGACGTTTCGCGCCTCATCGATCAACTCTTGCAGTCGCCAGGTCGATGCAAATCGAGCCGCGCAATGATCGCAGGTGCGAAGGTGTTCTTCCATGTCGGCGCGGTACGTATCGGTCAATGATGTGCCGTGACGCATCCGTCGCCTGAATTCCCTGCACTTCATCCAATCCCCTCCTCGATTGGTGAAACCGTCGCCAGGCCCATCCTGAGTCGACGTTTGGCGGTGAACAAATGTACCCTGACCGTGGCTGGACTACAGCCCAGCAGCCGGGCAATCGCATGGTAATCCAGCCCCTCCAGTTCCCGCAGCACGAAGACCGTCCTCTGCCGTTCATTCAGTTCATCCATGAGTTCATGAAGGCGGCATAGCTGCTCTCCGCCGACAGCGGCAAGTTCCGGGTTTTCCTTCCGGCCTGGCAGCATTCGATGGATGTCGGCCTGCCGAGTTCTGACGGTGGCGGTGTGACGGAGCCGGTCGAGGCTCAGATTCACCACTATTCGCATAAGCCATGCATCGAACTTTTTCGATTGGTCGAAACCTGCCAGTGCGCTGTATGCCCGCAGAAAGGCATCTTGTGATATATCCGCGGCTTCCTCCCAGTCATGAACATAGCGATAGGCCAGTCTGATCATGCGGGAACGGTACCTGTTCACCACCTCCCGAAATGCCGCCTGGTCACCCGTCAGACAGCGGTTGATATGTTCGTTTATCGAGCCTTCCATGTTCAGTCAGTCTACGCTTGATCCGGCTCTTTGTTTAGTCCGAAGCATGGATAGCCCCCGACCAGAGGTAATCGTGGTGGCGAAGAAACAGGCTCCAGCGCAAATGCGGCTTGCCCGTGCGCTGAAACAACCCGCCGGTTGAACCGGTTGTTGACATTCTTGTCACGCATACGAACGAAGGCGGCGGACTGACCCATCGAAATCGCGCGCCTCGGGATTCGATGATGATTC
>JAFGDC010000542.1 GCA_016932295.1 candidate division CSSED10-310 bacterium | reverse complement strand
TCATCGTAGATCGAGACCATCAGTCCGAACGGGTTTAAAATCACCGCCGGCCAGTGTGTGCCGCCGGCTTCCACCAGGGCGCAGGTGGCGCGTATGCCCGATTCCAGCGAGGGCGGCTCAGGGACCCTGGTGGGGGCGATTGGCGGCGGTGATGGCTGTATCACCACCGCGGTGCGCTCTTCACCACCGGAAAGGAGCAGGAAACCCACCAGGACGATGATCATGGCCAGGCCGGCGAGCAGCAGCAAGCCCACCGGCGGCTTACCCTCCCGTCTGTCCCGGCGGGAAGGCCGGCCGGTTCCCCCGCGGCCGGCTTTGCCGCGCCCCCCTTGCAGCAATCGCTTCGTATCCAATTTTGGCCCGCGCCGCGCGCTCGTTCTGTTACCCAATCCCTTGATCTGGCCGATATCCCTCGATCTTCGTGCTGTCATTACTGACCTCCGGACTGTTGTACCGCCCGGCCCGCTGAGACATCCACTTCCGCCTTGCGGATGACATCACCGGTGAAACGATAGCCGCGGCTGCGCAACAGGATGATACGATCCCTGGGGAACGCCGTGCTGCGTTCCTGGTTGATCCAGTGCAGGAACGGATTGTACTGGGAGACGCCGTCCTCGGTGACGGAAATCTCCTCCAGGTCGCAGGCCGCTTCCAGGGCCACCGCCGCGTCCTGCAGTGCCTGTCGAAGAGGGGATGACTCCCGGGGCAGGGGATCACGGACTATCTGGAGGAAGGCGATCACCTGGCTGTCGGCGAAGTGACGGATCGGATCCGTCGGTGGACTGTCACGTGTCGCATCTTCGGGTGAGGCGTCATCGTCCGTGACCAGCGTCGCCACCGCCGCCGCCACGGCCATGTCCACCAAGGCTTCGCAGCAGGTCATGAGGAACCGGCGCCGGACCGGGGCCGCAGGTTCCGGGAAGCCGGCGTCGAATTGCACGCGGGGCGGCTTGGGTTCGTCTGAAGTCGTATGAAAAGAACTCTTCTCCGCCAGCAAAGGATGCGACTGCACGTAGGTAAGTCCTCTGCTCACTGCCGGGTAAAAGGGATCTTCCGGATGTGATTCGACGATTGTCACGATTGCCGCGACAGCCCGCCTGATCCCGTTCACCCGCGCCGCATGGGCTGCTGCTTTCCGGCGGTGTGCCTTCTCTTCCTCACCGGGCGGTGTATTGAGACGTGCCCGGTGATTACGGCCGTGCAGGTACGCGAGACTTTCATCCAGGCTGCGTTCCAGTCCCTCCCGCAGGCTGTCCGTTGTACATGGCAGTCGATCGGCGGTACGGCGGGCGGCTTCGAGTCGGGCGGCCTGATCCGCCATGTCGTAAGCGGCCAGGGCCAGTTCGTGAGCGGCGGATTGAAGTTTGGCTGTCGCACCAGGGAAGTCAGCGGACCGGTCATCGAGTATCTCACCCGGACCTGTTCCGGCCTTGATTCGCCGGGACAATGCCGCCGCGATGTCGACGGCGACCGGGATACAATCCCTGGTTTCGGCCGGCCGGGGTGCGGCGCTCCATCCCTTGAACGGTTCGATGAAAAGGTTCCCAGGAGCTGCGACAGTGAGAAGTTTTTTCAGGGGCGTAGTATCCCAGTCAGGATGTGGTTCGAGGCGTGATGCTTCAATGAAGAACCTGCTCCCCTGGAGTTCCTTGAACAGATTATCTACCGCATTGTAAAAACGCCTGGGGATCTTGACCGGCTGGTTGGCGGTACGGTTTCGTTCAGTGCGCATGAGTCACCGCCGTCATCCGCTGATGACCACGTGGGCCTTGTTGACAACGCGTTTTTCCAGCTTGTCGTACACGCCCAACTGGCGGAGTTCGATGATGGTGTCCCGGGGCCGGTCGGAGCGTCGCGTCTCCACCGCGTAATGTTGTGATGGATCGTAGCTGACCTTGTCCATGGGCCATATCCAGACGGCACTGAACCGATCGCCCAACTGGGTCATGATTTCGGCGATCTCGCCTCCCAGTTGCTTGGGAAAGCTGCTGTAAATCTCGTAGAGAATCGACAGGATGCCAAGCATGTACTTGTCCACGAATTCATGGCGGAAATCGTAGTCGATGGTGGGATCGCCCTTGGTGGCATCCGCCACTATTTGCGCGTGAACCTTCATGGAGAGTGCCCGCCAATGTTTGCCGCTCGTCCTGGCGAGGTTGCCAAGTTGCTGCTCCGCCTGCTCGACGGAATCTGGAAAGTCCTTGAGCAACATATTGTCGTGCAGGGTATCGATGAGTTCCCGCAAGCCGCTTGCGGACTGGCTGAGCGGTTTATCAAACATGCGCTCATAGGTGGACAGGTTGTTTGTCAGGGAGTTCAGGAATTTTTGAACCCGCGCCGCATCATTCTCGTGCTGATCGCCGGCAGCGAGGCTCTTCAGTGCGGCGCGCACATCTTCGAAGAGTTGTTTGCGGACGTAATAGTCCAGGGCGAGGTTTCTGCCGATCTTGGTACCCGCGAGGCAGTAGGGGAGTTCAAGGAAGAACTCGAGCTGCTGGCGCTGCTGCTGGCGGACGATGGTCCAGAGCCGCCGGAGATCGTCTCGGCGGTGTTGCGCAGTATTTGTTTGCGATTCATGCAGCGTTTTTTCAAAGGTATCGAGCCTGGAGAGTTCCTGTTCCTGATCGCCCTTCATCCGGTTCAGCTCGGTCTTGATGGATTCCCTGGCGGCGTCGCGGGCATCGGCGTCTTCTTTGAATTTGTCTTTCAACCGCTGGTTCCAATTATCCAGGGCCTGTTCGAACAGGGATGACCCGTCCTGGTTCATGTACGCGCGATTGGTGATCAGGTTGACGAGTTGCTGTCTGAACCAATCCGGATTGGGGGACATGGCGCCGTCGTCGTGCAACAGGAGGCCGTTCCGATCGCTGCGGCCCTGTGGTCCTTCAACAAGCCCCATGTCCACGAGGGCCTGCAGCAGCGATTCAAGCTTGGCGATGGTGGCATCCTTGGAAGTGACACGAAATCGTAATTTGTCCAGTTCAGTAACGGAAGCAAACCTGCTCGATGAACCGGGTTCAAGGGAATCATCTTTGCCGTGAGGGGAGGGTCTCTGTGTATCGATCTCCGATGGTGCACCGGTTTCCGGTGCACGGACGCCCGTGGCACCGCCACTCCTGGAAAGTACACCCAATTCGGTAGATGCTTCCCCGCGGGATTGTTCCATCGATTTCTGAACTTTTACAGATTCGGTTGTGTATCCTC
>JAFGDC010000541.1 GCA_016932295.1 candidate division CSSED10-310 bacterium | reverse complement strand
CGGTTGCAGGTTTTTCAGGTGGCCGGTCAGTTGAAAATAGGAGAGGATCGGCGAATAGCTGTCCACGCCGGCGTTCAGGACCTGGCAGCCCGGCTGCCCTGCGTACTGCTGGTTGAGCATTTGTTCGAGCAGCGCGGAGAAGGTCTTGTCGTCATCGACGCCTTTACCCATGGTGAAAGAGTCGCCGAGCATGAGCAGGCGCCAGGTTCCGGGTGTTTTTTCGAGGGAGACGTCCTGACCGCGCAGACCGAGACTGTTGACTCTCTGCACGTAGTCCCATTCCGGGTTGGTGAACCGTGACCTGGTGCCGGGAAGAAGACGATGATGGGTGTGGTGGTCCGGGACATTGGGTGGAGAGAAACGTTCGATGAACACCCATCCGCCGGCGAGATCAGCGGCGAGGTACAGCAGGACGAAGACGGCGACCGCCATGCTCAGGCGCCGTGCGATGACAGGACCGTGGCGCCTGGTGACGAACATGATGACTGTCAGAACCAGCAGTAGTATACCCAGTCCCGCCAGGGCGGTGATGCTGGCCGGACCGAAAGGGGATCCGCTGGTGAGCTTGCCGGCAATGAGCCAGAGCGCGGCAGCGGTGGTCAAGATGGCCGCAATACCGGCGCAGGTTTTCACGGTGCTCGGGAACTGGTCAGCCGGCTCATGAGGATGTCCTCCTGTGCGACGCCGCTGCGGGGTGGGCGTCGTGCCATGTCAGTATAGGTCCAGTGCCGCCGGTCGCCAACCGCGAAGGTGCCCCGGCCCTGCTCCGCCGTCCTGGCGGCGTTCCCAATCCACCGCGATCTCTCACCGGGGCCGTACCTGTATTCCTGTATTGTTCGATGTGAAGCGTTGACACCCATGACCTTACGACGGCTGTTCTTTTCTTCGATCAAGTCGTTTTTGACAGGCAGTGTATTCCGTGGTCGACGCCATGTGCTCCGGGGCCGGAGCTGTACCCCATGAAATGCGTTTTTCAGACCTGCATGACATCCTTCCCGATCATAGGCGGCGCATTTGGGGTACTCGACTTTATGTGTGAAAAACCGTCAATATGGTAGTAGAGTAACCAATATATTGTAGTAGACGGCCACACTGAAACAATGTCCAACCTGGAGGAGGTGAGTGATGATAGGGATGCCACGAAACTGGGTACGGACCGCAGGTGTGCTGGGGATGCTGCTGGTGCTGTCGCCGGTGGGTCTGGCATGGGATATGTACGAGGTCTGCCCGGGCATACGCTGTGATATCGCGCTCGATCCCGATGGAAATCCAGCCTTCGCCGTATTGACCTCCACCGAGTACCGGTTCTGTTATCTGGATGGAGATGACTGGCTCTCCGAGGGATTCTATCCCACCGCGGGCGACGTCTGGAGGTTCAAGCTGGCGTTTGCTTCGGATGGCACCGCCGGCATCGTGCATCGGCCCAATGAAAAGGTATTTCTTTCTCGCCGCCAGGCGGGTGTCTGGGATCATGTCGAACTTTTTTCGTACGGATACATGGGACCGTTTTCATTCGATTTTAACAGCATGTCCCAGCCTGGAGCGGCGATCTACGAACGGAACGCCGGCGGCTACAGTGTGCATGTCAAGCGGTGGACGGCCGGCGGCTGGATAGACGATGTCGTGCAGGGCGGCCGCGATGTGGCGCAGGGGATCGACCTGGAATTTGATGGCGGCGACCAGCCCCATGTGGTGTTCATGGGCGCAATCAATGTCCCCCAGTACGTCATCCATGGATGGCACGACGGGACTGCCTGGACGGTGGGGCCGGTTTCCGGCAGCGGTGACTTGATGTCGGGCACCCCCTCCATCGATTTTCGTGGCAACGGCACGCCGGTTTTTGCGTATATTACCCGGGGTTCCGGTTCGATTCATTACCTGGTGTTCCGCGAGGGGACCAGGCCGCCGGTTATCATCGACACCATGGACGACGGCAGCACTACCACCTATCCGAACATCGAGGTGGACGCCGCCGATAATCCGGGGATCGTATACCGCGCCAAGGATGACAGTACGGTGCGCTATGCCTATCTCCTGGACGGCGTCTGGTCCACGGAGGTGGTTGTCTCCGATGTGCCGCACTCTATTCCTGCAAGCTTGACGTACGACAGATTCAATCATCCATTGATCGGCTATAGCGACGGCTCCCATGTGTATTACGCGGTTGGGGAACCGGGGGCGCCACCCTTTACCCCCACCCCCGCACCCACGATGCCCCCCACCGCATTACCCACGACAACTCCATCGGCGATTTTGACACCCAACCCGACGGCGGGTCCCACCGGCACACCCGTAGCGTGCGGCGTGCAGTTGATTATGCCCGCCCATCACTACGAGCAGGGTGATCCATGCCGTCTCGATGTGAGAGTCTTCAATTATTCCGGTATCGACATGGACGGCCATCCCCTGTTCATCGTTCTCGATCTCGGTGGCATGTTCTGGTGCGCGCCGGGTTGGCATCCAGTGGAGGAAGGAATTGATTATTACACCATCTCCCTCCCCGCCGGTGACCGCATCCTCGAAATAATCGATGAATTCACGTGGCCGGACGGCGCCGGAAGCTACGTCGGGGTGTTCTTTCATGCCGCCATCACCGATCCGGATGTAACCACGATCCTGGGAGAGATGTCTTCATACGAGTTCGCCTGGAATTGAGGATCGATGTCGATTGGGCGTGCGGGTTGGAGGTTCCGGCCGTCGTCCGTGGAGTCACTCCGGATGCCGGCAGATCAGGTGCATCGCGACAGGAGCGCGTCAGGCGAACAGGAAGAGGTCGTTTTCAGCGTGCTTCGCGGAGCATGGCGCGATAGGTTTCCAAGGCCACGGGAAACGGCGCCAGGGCGCGTTCGAACAGGCCCAACGAATAGGCGATGGTCATGCCGTAGTTGGTAATGGGTACTCCCTGCCTGCGGCAGGAGAGGATGCGGGACAGCATGGCGCGACGGTTGAACATGCACGCCCCGCAATGGATGACCAGCCTGAATGGCGTGACGTCGGCGGGAAAATCCTGGCCGCGCACATGGGTGAATTCCAGGCGGCCGCCCACGTACTGGGTGAGCCACCGCGGGATCTTGACCGTGCCTATGTCGTCCCCGATGGGATGGTGGGTGCAGGCTTCGGCCACCAGGATACGGTCGCCGTCCTGGAGGAATTCGATTGTCATGGTTCCGCG
This sequence comes from candidate division CSSED10-310 bacterium, assembly GCA_016932295.1. The sequence continues at coordinate 1,324 of JAFGDC010000541.1, read as the reverse complement.
GATGTATTCCACGAGATCGCCCTTGAAGCGTGAAAAGAGAATGGAGAAAGATGTCATCGGCACTTCGGGGGGAGTATCGCCGCCGACCTTGAGAAAGGCCTGCGAATCGGTGACGACCAGCGCGGGCGGTCGATTCAACCGTTCCAGCGCATCGCGCAATTCCCGTTCTTTTACCACCATGCAGTAGGCATCATTATCGAGGATGTCCCGTATTGTTTGAACCTGGGGCAGGATGAGGCGTCCCTTGGGTGCCTCGAGATCGATGGGCACTACCAGGATGACCAGTTCTCCGGGGGCGACAAGATCGCCGAGCAGGGATGGCATGTTGATGAAGTCATCGGGGGCGGACCGGATGAGAGCCGCCCGGACATCCATGATACCGTCGCCGGTGGCGGCGATGGTTTTCACACAGGGGATGCCAGCATCATTCAAGCGGTCCAGCACGGCCGGCGCCGGCACACCGAGGTCCGTCTTGTTGAACACCACGATGACCGGCACCTCTCGCCCGTGAAGCTCTCTCAGCAATTCCTCCTCGAAGATCTCCCATTCACCCGCTGCACAGACGATGATGCCAAGATCGGTGCGATCGAAGACCTGGCGGGTCCGCTCGATCCGCAGGTCACCCAGGGCACCCTCGTCATCTATGCCGGCGGTGTCAATGAAGAGTACCGGGCCGAGGGGGAGCAGTTCCATTGGTTTGCCCACCGGATCAGTGGTGGTGCCGGCGATGGCGGAGACGATGCTCGCCTGTTGTCTGGTCATGGCATTGAGCAGGGACGATTTGCCGACGTTTCTGCGCCCGAACAGTCCGATATGCAGTCTCATTCCCCGCGGCGCGGTTGTCATGGTTTTTTCTCCGCTTCATCGTCATCGAGCCGGCCTGGCGCATCCCGGCCTCCGGCGGGTGCCGACGAACCCAGCCTGGTGACCCGTTCCGGTGAGATCAACCGGTCGAACTCCTCGTTGGTCATCAAGCCGCGCGTTACTGTTTCTTGTCGCACGCTGCTTCCGGCGGCGGCCGCGGTGGCGATTTCCTGCGCCAGGTCATACCCCAGTACCTCCACCAGCGCGGTGGCGCTGGCGGTGGCGGTTTCCACGTAGCGGCGGCAGCGTTCTTCAGCGGCGGTGAGGCCGGTGATGCAATGGCGCCGCAGGATGGATGCCGCGCCGGCCAGGAGCGCCAGGCTGTCCAACAGCGAATCCGCCACCAGGGGCAGAAAGGGATTGAGTTCGAGGCTGCCGGCGGCGCAGGCGGCGGCGATGGCCTGATCGTGGGCCATGACGCGCATGGCGGCCTGGGCGACTGCTTCGGGGATGACGGGGT
>JAFGDC010000540.1 GCA_016932295.1 candidate division CSSED10-310 bacterium | reverse complement strand
GCGCTGCTGGCCGGTCTGTACGGCTTGGCGGGATGGTGCATCCTGGCGGCTGACGGGCGGAAGCGCATCCGCGGCGGCTCGTCCGATTGTCATGGCATTACGTAGCGCCGTTGGCATATGAAGGCCGGAGGAGCGCCGCGATCCGGACCATCTCGTTCAGGATTCGGACAGGGACCGGCGTCGATTGATCAGGACGGGATGCCGGTCATTTCTTCCTGGGCCTGCCCGCCTTCTTCTCCTTGACGCTGCACAGTGCCAGCGCAGGAAGTTCGTCCATGCGCTTGAGTAACTTGATGTTGAGGCTTTTCAGCACTTCCGCTGGCACATCCTCGAGATCCTTCTCGTTTTGTTCCGGCAGGAGCACGGTGGTGATGCCCGCCCGGTGGGCCGCCAGCACCTTTTCCTTGATGCCTCCCACCGGCAGGATCTGGCCGCGCAAGGTTATTTCACCGGTCATGGCCAGGTTGTCCCGGAGAGGTTTTCCGGTGAGGATGGAGAGCAGTGCGATGAAGATCGTCACGCCGGCGGAGGGGCCGTCCTTGGGAATGGCGCCTTCCGGCACATGAACATGGAAGTCGCTGGATTCGTAGAAATCCGCCGGGATATCGAAGCGCGTGGTGTTGGCCCGGATATAGCTGAGGGCCGCCTGGGCTGATTCCTTCATCACGTCGCCGAGCGAGCCGGTCAGGATCATTGATTTTTTGCCTTGCATCCTGGTCGCCTCGATGAACATGATATCCCCGCCCACCGGCGTCCAGGCCAGGCCGATGGCGACTCCTGGTTCGGCCGTGCGCTCCGCCAGGTCGCTGAAGAAGCGCAGGGGGCCGAGGTAGGTGGAAACCAGATCGGCGTCGACAGCGACTGGTGCGAGGTCGTCGCCTGCCACTTTCCTGGCCACTTTTCTGCAGATGGTGGCGATTTCTCGTTCCAGGTTCCGCACGCCGGCTTCCCTGGTGTATTCGGTGATGATTCTGCTGATCGCCGCATCCGTGAAGGTGATGTTTTCCGCTGTCAGGCCGTTTTCATTGAGTTGTTTTGGAACGAGGAATTGTTTGGCGATTTGTATCTTATCTTCGACTATATAACCGGGCAGACGGAGGACTTCCATGCGGTCGCGCAAGGCCGGCGGGATGGTGTCGAGGATGTTGGCGGTGGTGATGAACATGACCTTGGAGAGGTCGAAATCCACGTCCAGGTAATGGTCGGAGAAGGAGAAGTTCTGCTCGGGATCGAGCACTTCCAGCAGGGCCGAGGCGGGGTCGCCGCGGAAATCCATTCCGATCTTGTCCACCTCATCGAGCATGAAGACGGGATTGTTGGAACCGGCGCGGCGAATCCCCTGAATTATGCGGCCAGGCAGCGCTCCCACGTATGTCCGCCGGTGTCCCCTGATTTCCGCCTCGTCGCGCACGCCGCCCAGGGAAAGACGGATGAATTTCCGTCCGACGGCACGGGCGATCGATTTGCCGAAGGATGTCTTGCCGACGCCTGGAGGACCAACAAAGCAGAGGATGGGGCCCTTCATGTCTTTTTTCAGCTTGCGGACCGCCAGATATTCCAGGACCCGTTCCTTGACCTTTTTGAGATCGTAGTGATCCTCGTCGAGGATATCCTCGGCCTTGCCGATGTTCAGATTGTCCCTGGTGGATTTTGACCAGGGCAGTTCGATGAGCCAATCCAGGTAGGTCCTGGAGACGGTGTATTCGGCCGCGGCCGGCGGCATGTTGGCAAGCCGCTCCAGTTCCTTATCGGCTACTTCCTTGACCGCTTTCGGCATCCGTGCCTTGAGGATTCGCTTCCGGATCTCATCGATTTCCACCTGCCGTTCGTCGCTTTCTCCCAGTTCCTTCTGGAGAGCCTTGAGCTGCTGCCGGAGGAGGAATTCACGTTGCGTTTTGTCCATCTCTGACTTGATCTCGGTCTGGATCTTGTTGCCGATCTCGAGGATCTCCAGCTCTTTATTGAGGTAGAAATGGATTTTCTCCAGGCGGTTCTTGATATCGAGCATCTCCAGCAGTTCCTGTTTTTCCATCAGGTTGAGATTCAGGCCGGAGGCGACCATGTCGGCCAGCTTGCCCGGTTCCGAGATGTTTAATACCATGATGCCCAATTCCGCCGGCAAATGGGGGCTCTGATCGACGATGCGCTGGAACAGGGTCTTGATGTTCCGAACGAATGCCTCCACCTCCTTGCTGGGCGTCAGGATTTCCGCCATTGGCTCGATCTCCGCCTTCAGGTACGGCTCGGTTTGCAGGTAGCGCTTGAAACGGACCCGATCGAGGCCGTGCACCATGATCCGTATGCTGTCGTCCGGCATCTTGATCATCTTCAGGATGCTTGCGGTGGTGCCTACCTCATACAGTTCATCCAGATCCGGATCCTCATCCTCGGGGTTCTTCTGAGCCACCAGGCCGATCATCTTGTCGCCGATCAAGGCTTCGTCGATCAGTTTGATGGACTTGGGGCGACCCACCATCAATGGGATGACCATGGCCGGATAGATGATGGTGCCGCGCAGCGGCAGCACCGGCAGCTCACGAGGGATCTCGTGCTCTTCTTCCTTCTCTTCCTTGTTAATACCAACGGGTACTTTCAGTTCTTCATTCATTGTTTCCGCTCCTGGCTCAGCGTTGGTCTATGGGGATTTCGCGGAATTCATCGCGAACGATCTTGGGGATGGTGATCTCGAGAAAGCCATCCTTCATGACCGCATGTATTTCTCCTTCACGGATCGGGATGTTGATACGGATCTGACGTTTGAACTTCCCGAAATCGATTTCCATTCGATGAAGTCTTTCTTTTTTTTCCGGCCGCTTGTCCTGTCGGCATCCGGAGATGGTCAGCACCTCCTTGTCCAGGACAATGCTGATATCCTTGCGCAGAACGCCGGCCAGTTCTCCGAGGATGACCAGGTTGTCCTTGGTCTCGAATACATCGAATGCCGGCCGCCATCCCGATTCCGATATCATCATAAGAGGTTGCTGAACCAGATTGTCGAAGATTCGCTCCATCTGGTCACTCACCTCCTTGAATTCTTTCCCTTCCTTGAACGCGTTTTCGTCCATTGTCAACCTCCAAGAAAGCGCTCTGTGTCCATTGTTGTCCTTGCCAACGAGGACTTCATGAATCATAACCGGGCAGCGCCAGGGTGTAAAGCAGGCAGCGCCATGACCGGGCCTGGTTCCACCGCCGGCCGGTGGCGGCCCGGAATCGTGCGTACATCTCTCGAGGCGCTCCGGCGGCACTTGATCCCCGGAGCGCCTCGATCATTCTTCCTCGAGAGGAGCTAGTCCTCGTCAGCCTCGAAGGCGTTGTCCCCCATGAAGCCTTCCTGACCGCTCCGGTGGCTGCCCATCCAGCCTTGACCACGGCCCTGGCCCCTGCCCTGGCCCCTGCCGAAGTCCTCGTCATTCAGCCTGTCGCGCCGGCGTTCGCGGGTCATGGAGCCGAGCTTCCCTCGCTGCTCCGGAGTGAGGATTCGATGCATCTCCAGGCGCATCTGGATACGCTTCTTGAACGCGGCGTGATCCAGCTTGCCGATCTCGTCCACGAGAGCCATGACCGCCTTCTCATTGACGTCCGTCGCCCGGAGCAGTTCATTCAGCTCGTGGTGCTTCACCTTGAGTTCCGCCCGGCGCATGATGGATTCCTTCATGTTGCCGGAATGAAGCGCCTGCACCTGCGCTTCCTGGTCAGGAGACAGGTCGAGTTGCGTCAGCATCTCGATCGGGGGACCGTCGCCGTGGTGGCGGCCAGGTTCCCGGGCCAGGACCAGTGGAGCGGTCAGCATCAACGCCATGGTTAGAATCGTGAACCGTTTCATGTGTTCCTCCTTGCTGATTGGTGGTTCTTCTCGTTCCATCCCTGTTGACACCAGTCCCGGGAAAAGGTTTAAAAAAACCTGTCACGGACGAGATACCGCCCCCGGCCGCCGGCAGTCACGGGCTGAAGTGACGCCATCCGGCCGGTTCATGCCGCTTCGTACCGAGTCCGGCCGTTCCATGGTAGCCATCGCGATCATTTCAACCGGACTGGAACATGGTCAGGAAGCCGCCGGCCCGGCAAAAAGTTCCCTGTTGAGCCCGGAAGTTACCTGGAAATGCTTGCCAAATGGCTTTTTAATAACTAATATCTGTAATTGTTGTTAAAGTTGCGTGAGTGGTTCACAATCAGTGCGACCTGTTAGGTATGCCAGCAGACGGTGGGAATCATGCAAGAAGCGAATAGCGCCTCATCGGCACGGACTATTATGGTCGTGGATGACGATGACCAACTCAAAGGGTTGCTGCGTAAGAGCCTGGAGAAAGCCGGTTACTCGGTGCTTACCGCCAACGATGGCGTTGAGGGGCTGGAGTTGCTCAAGTCCGAGATGCCGGATTTGATCATTTCCGATGTCAAGATGCCCAGGATGGATGGGTGGCAATTCTGCCGAGTGGTCCGTTCTTCCTGCCAGCTCAAGGCCATCCCCTTCATATTCCTTTCCGTGATGAACAAGGTGGATGAGCGGATACTCGGACTCAAGTGCGGCGCCGATGCATACGTGATGAAGCCGTTCCACATGAACGAGCTGCTGGCCTGGGTAAGTTCCATGTTTCGGATGGTGGACCGGTTGCATGGAGCGAACGGCAGCAACGGCGCGGGAAGTGACGAGGCGCCGGTGGCCGAGGACGCCGTGAAACAGACCCGGCCGATGAACAACGCCGGTATGCGTTTCGCCGATTCGCTGGTGGCGGAACCGTTTTTCAAGAAAGATGACCGGGAGCCGACCAGGGAAGAGGATGTCAAGTTTCAGGAAGGCTTCACCGCGTTCCGTTCGAAGGATTACCGGCAGGCATTGGACCTGTGGGAGGAGAACCTGCGACTCTATCCACGTCATATCGGCACCAAGCGCTACCTGGAGATCGTCAAGGGAGTCATCGGCAAGCTGGTGAACCAGGAGTTGGGCGCGGAGACAGCGGTGCCGGCGCTGAACACCTTGAGTCGTCGCAATTTCAACGATCTCGGCTTGAGCCGCCAGGAATATCATCTCATGTCTCTGGTGAACGGGCAGTCCACCGTCCGAGACATCGTCTCCATGAGTTCCATGGATCGTTACCGGACCTATCTGTGCCTGGTGGATCTGCTGCGCAAGCGCGTTATTCTCATCAAGCAATCGTGACCGGGAAACAGGTGCTTCAGCAGGCACCGACCGCGGCTGCCGGCAGGCGGCTTGACATGCTCCGACCCTGACAATAGAGTGATTTTCCACCCATGGTGAGGATATCCGGAGACCGGGGATGCAGTTATCGGAGTTGATGGCCCAGAGGAATAAATTGCTGGAGGAGTGCGGCCTTCTGGAAACAGGGCGCTTCAGCAGCAAGGGTAGAGCCTTATTCCGCAAGGCCGCCCAGGTGGAGGAGCAGATCTACCGGCTGTTGAAGCACCAGGGTGACGAGGAGCGCTTCAAGCACATGGTGAATGCCCTGGTCTGTTACCGGCAGGCCGGGGATGTCATCCAGATGCTGCGGATCCATCGCTTGGTTATGGCTGACCAGGCGCCGCAACGACAGAAGGCGCGGAGTCGATTCGCCCTGCTGCGCGCCCTGATCAGGTTCAAGGACCGCCTGCAATCGTTGGATCTGAGTGGCCTGATCGTCGGAAAAATCAATTTGCGGGATGCCAACCTCGCCGGAGCATCTTTCCGCAACTGCCGGTTGATGCGGACGGATCTGCGCGGTGCGGAACTAAGCGGCGCCAACATGGAGGGCGCCCTGTTGACCGGTGTGCGGCTGGACGGCGCGCAACTCGGGGGATCGTACTGGAAGGGCGCCGAACTGGCCAGATGCAGCGCCGTGGAGTGCTGTTTCGATCGCGCCTACATCATCGAGGCACAGTTCGACGGCTTGAAAATGGATGGCTCCTCCCTGCAGAGCGCCATCATCCAGAATTCCTCGCTTCTGCGGGCAGGCATGGAACGCTGCGATCTGACCTCGGCATCCTGCACCAGGTCGAAGTTCGAGGGCGCCAACCTGGAGAATGCCGTCATGGTGAACGCCGTGTTCTCGGAATGCGATTTCCAGGGCGCCATCCTCATCAACGCGCAACGGCGCGGCGCTAAGTTCGATCGGGTGAGGATGGACGGCGCTTTCACCGAAGAGAGCGGCTTCAAGAATGGTGGCAAGGGTAAATACGGATCGGGTGAATTCAAACGGTCGGCGTTCGGAAAACTTTAGGAGAACAGCTTCGACCAATGGAACGATCCTTTTTTCGGGGCGTGTTGCCGCCGCCGCTCACCCTTGGCCTGGCGGGGAATTTCCAGGAGCGCGACCAACGCATCCAGGTGCTGATCCGGACGATTCCACTTCGCTCACACTCCGACGTTTTCTCCCCGCAACAACGCGGCGGCCTGCTCCGGCAAGACGGGATTGACTCGCGAACCGGTGCCCAGGAAAAATTCCCGGAAAAGATCGGTCATGAGTGGGGGACGGGGAGTCAGCAGGAATCGCCAGTGCCAGTCGTATTCGATATTAAGCCAGTACCCGCGCTTGATCCCCCAGCTTTTATTAGGCTGGGTCATCAGCGTCAGGGTGAACGGGACCTCGCCGAGTGCGGTCTGCATCTTGCGCATGGTGAGATACAGCATGTCGGCCAGCGCCGGCAGTTGATCATCGGAAATGTATTTAAAATCGGAGGCATGATCGCGGGGAATGATCCAGGTTTCGAAGGGCACGGCGCCGAAGAACGGCACCATGGTGATGAAATTGCGGTTCTGGGCGATGATCTGCGAACGCCGGCCTGCCGCCTGGAGTTCCAGCTCGTCGTTCAGGATGTCGCAGAACAGGCACCGCTCCTTGTGCCTGTACCATTCATTAGCGCCGCGAAGTTCGCTCTGGGTCTTCTGGGGTACGAAGGGCGTGGACAGGATTTGTCCGTGGGGATGAGAGAGGTGCGCAGAGGAAGACAAGGCATCGTTAATGAAAAAGGTGAGGTGCCCCAGGTGCGGATCCTGGGAGAGATCGATGAATCGTTTGCGGAGCATGACCAGGACGCGGGTGATCTCGGTGGAATCCAGGAGCGGGAAACGTTTGCTATGGTCGCTGTGAAGCAGGATGAGTTCGTGAGCGCCGTGGGCTTCCATGATGTCGTAGAGGCGGTCGCCGCGGCGAAGAAGCTGCCCTTCGATGCGGAAGAGCGGGTCATAGTGGGGGACGGTTCGCACATGCCATGTGTGCTCCATGGAAGGATTGTACGTGAACTGGTGATCGTTCAGATCGGCGATCACCGAATACGGCTGCCGGGCCGTGCCGGCGCAATAGGGGCATCGGCCGGCGGCATCAGCCTGGGCGGCGGGCGAGATGGCGTTTTCCTGCATGCGGTTGATGAGTTCACCGAGATCCATGGGTGAATCCAGATACAGTATCCATTGTCTGCTCAAGGGATTGCGACGCAGCTTGTTAAGAGTGGTGTACACGGAACTCCTCTCGTCGGCGGTAGGCAATAGGATCAGACAGTTATAGTGAGTCACCTCGGGATCTGTCAAGGGGTGGGGACGGACCCAAATCCCCCGCCTGGTCAGTGCAGGGTCATTGATCCTGCCAAATGGGGTCTGATTTGCGGGTGCGGCATGCTTCATCAGGTCGT
>JAFGDC010000539.1 GCA_016932295.1 candidate division CSSED10-310 bacterium | reverse complement strand
GCGGTGAGCAGACAGGAGGTGGTGTCCTCATGAGGGAGTGAACCGACAGCCTTGGTGTGCCGGGGCAACCCACTGGACTGACCAAACACGCCACGGGCATGGCCTGATTGGTCCTTCCTCCGCCCCCGCCATTCCAGTGGCGCTGATAAAGACACCACTGAAGGCACGCGAAAGCGCTTTTCGTCAGACAACCTCTCCTCACTACCGATCCACCTCACGCTTATATCAGAACCAAAGAATAATAAATTCCTGCCTGCCTATCACCGGAGTGGTCAACGGCAGATTCTGAATGGTGAATTCAGCACGACCTGACCGCCGGCACCCGCCGGCGGCATCTTCCACCATTGCAGCAAGGAATGGCGGGAAGGTCACATATGATGAAAATACATGTGGCGGGGATCTGGGAATACGCTGGGAACAATGTGAATTCTGGTTTGAGGATTCCCGGGATTCACCGCGAGCCCGTCGTGCCGTATCCGCCGCCGACTGGTGAGTGTTGCCGTGGCGCCCGGCGTATCATGTCGAGATGTGTCGTTCCGAGGTTGCCTGGTTCTGTCGCCTCACCTATACTTTCCTCATGATCGAAAAAGACGACGCACAGCACTCGGGCAGGCGGTCGGCGGTGATCAGGCGACTGAAAAGCGGTGGTTTATTTCGCCGTCCGGGAATGGGTGTCCTGTCCGTGTACGCAGCGTCATTACTGATCTTTCATGTTCTCGGCTACCAGCCGGCGGCAGTGCGCATAGCCTGGCGATATTACCAGTTGCTGGATCCGCGGGTGTTGTTCCTCTGGCCCGTTCGGGCATTGCTCCTTTCCCACTCGCAACCGCCGGTTCTCAACGGAGTGTTGGGGCTGATCCTGCACCTGTCCAACCTTCTCTCGACCACCCCCGAGCGCCTTCTCATGGTGGTATTCATGACCGCTGGTCTGTTCGCGGCGTTGCTTGTGTATCAATTGGTCTTTTGCAGCACCGGCTCACGAAACTGGGCGCTGGCAGCGGTGATCATCCTCCTGGCTGATCCGGGATTTCATTTCTTCATGCACCTGTATTTTTATCCCTTCATCCTCCTCGTACTGTTACTGGCTTTACTGAAAGCATCCGCCATCGCCTTGTCGGTCCGATCCACCGGTTCTCTGGCGCTGGTTGCGGCATGCCTTGTTTCCGTTTGCCTGACGCGAACGCTTTTCCATCCCCTCTGGGCGCTGCTCTACTTCATGCTGCTCTGCGCAGGGGTGCGCGCCCTGGGGCGGAGCGCTTCCGTTCCGTCATGGCGGCGCATGGCCGTGCTGACTGGCTGCCTGGTCCTGATTTTGTGCCTCTGGCCGATGAAAAACCTGCTCCTGTTCGACCGGTTCATCATGACCAGTTGGAGTGGATTCAATCTCAGCCGCAGCACTCCGGAGCGCTCCGAAGTGTTGGAGGCGTACCTGGTTGACGGCACTGTTGATGAGATCACGAGGAGCGCCCTGGAACGGTTCGCCCGGCGGCATGGAGACACCGCATTGGAAGTGATCGCGTCGCCGTTGAAATCAAACGGTACCCGCAATTGGAATCACTACCTTTTCCTGACCACGGACCGGGAACTGGCCCGGCGTGCCCTGGGCTGGCTTATTACCAATCCAGGGGCATGGCTGCGGAGCGGAGTGGTAAATTATTTCCGCTGGACCAGGGCGACCTATACACACCCCTACTATGGCGGCATTCGGGGACCATCAACCCGGCTCCATGCCGGTTATGCCGGAATGCATCGCCGGCTGTTGTTTGCTGACATCCGGCCGTTGATCAGCGCCTGCCGCCGTCTGTGTGGCGGTATCGTGGTGCCGCTCGAATTCGAGGCAGACGATCCGAATCGGATAACCCTGTTCGGTGTCCTGGTCTTTCCGCTTCTCATGTTGATCTCGTTCGTTACGACCTTGCGACGGCTCCGGCGCACCGGCGGTGTGATCGACTACCTTGCGCTGCTCGCCTGGCTCACCATTGGGTGGGTCTTGACGGTGCCCTGCCTGACCGACGGAATGGAGGGCAACCGAATGCGTTTTTGTTGCACACCATATATCCTGTGGTTGTCTCTGACCATGCTGCACCGTCTCGTCACGAGTTTTAAAACGCCACCCGTTGGATTTCGGAAGAATCGAGAGATACTGAAGGGGTGAACGCTTCCCGCCGGCCAACCCTGGTTCCCGGTCCTGCCTCGAATCGAGACGGACCGGTGGAATGGCCTTCTTCCACGGCTGCCGGCCTGGTTCGGCGCTCAGTTCCGGACATGGTCGCCCAGCCGTTGTTTTCCTGAGCCGGAAACCGGATCACAGTCGATTTCCGCATCGTATGGAAACATTCCATCGCTTCGGGTGACTCTTGGCAATCAGCCCCGGGTACAGTAAGAATCAGGATTGGCGATATCGATCGGGCGTGAACCAAGGGAGGGGTGATGTGAAGGTTCTCTATGTAGCAGCCGAATGCAAGCCCTTTTCAAAAGCCGGCGGAGTCGGTGACGTGGCGGGTGAATTACCACCTGTCCTGAAACGACTCGGTGTGGATATTGAAATCGTCACGCCTCTTTACAGCGGCCTGCACATGCCGGAATTCACCATGCACTTCAACGGCAGGAAACACAAGGTGGAGGTGTTCCCACGTGAACTCCGTGGCGTACCTGTGACGTTCATCAAGAACGATACGTTTTTCGGCGGCACGTATGGCACTCCTTACATCAACAGCACGGTGATCCCCTACTTCGACGATGCGCTGCGTTTCTCCTTCTTTTCCGAAGCCTGCATCCAGGTAATCAAGGACCGCCGGCCTGATATCGTCCATGTCAACGATTGGGTGCTGGGATTCCTGTTCGGTTTCATGGCGCGCGAGGAGTTGCCGGCGAAGCGGGTATTCACGCTGCACAATATGAGTTATCAAGGGATCATGGGCAGGGCGTCGCTGCGCGGATGGAACGTGGAAACGTTGTTGAGTGATCCCCGGATCGGTCCATTGTTCGAGGATCCCAGGGTGGAATGGAACGGTGTCAATCCCCTGCGTCTCGGGCTCGAACTCGCTCACATGGCCAATACGGTCAGTCCCACGTATTGCCGTGAAATCACCCGGCCGGAAAACCCGGATAGCTTTTTTGAGGGTGGGAAGGGTTTGGAGGGGGTGGCTGCGCGCCTGGCGGAGGAAGGCCGGTTGATAGGGATTCTCAATGGCATCGAATACGAGTGGCAGCCCTCGCATGCGACCTTCGAAGAGACCCTGCTCAACAAGGCCCGGATGAAACAAATCCTGGCCTCAGCTTTTCAGCAGCCGGAACGATTCCTGCTGGGTTTCGTCGGCCGGGCGGTGGAGCAGAAATTCAAGCTTTTGACCGAACGGATCGATGGCGCCAGTGTGCTGGAGCACATCCTGGCCATGCCGGATATCAACCTTGCCGTCCTGGCTACAGGACTTCCCGAATACGAGCAGGTGATCCGTTCATTCGAGCACCTGCCCAACTTCCATGCGGTCATCGATTTCGACCCGGAGATTGCCCGAACCATCAGCCTGGGGAGTGATGTCTTTCTGATGCCAAGCCTCTATGAACCCTGCGGCATCACGCAGATGGAGTCCCTGAGTATGGCCACTCCTCCGTTGGTGCGCCGCACTGGCGGCCTGGCGGATACAGTGATCCCGTGGCCAGAGCCGGCCTCGACCGGATTCATGTTCGACGGCGCTGGGGGAGAGGCGTTGCTCCGGAACCTCATCGAGACGATCAAGCAGGCCAGGGATGCATATTACCAGGACAAAGCGCGCTTTTCCGGGTTGCAATGGCGGGGATTTCAACAGCGTTTCACCTGGGATGAAGCGGCTCGCCGGTACTTGGATGATGTGTACTTGAAGGTGCTTTCCTGAGCTCCTCCTGCCGGGTGATCATGCTTGTTCTCAAGCTGCGAGCGGCACCACTTCCGGAGTAAGGCACGTCTGCATTGAGATGTCGGAGCGCATTGCCGGCCGGGGAACCGACGGAACAGTCGTTTTTCTGGTTGCCGGGTCTTCCGAGGCGAAAATTAATTAATAGAGACGTATGTATCTTCCTGGACGACAGCCTCGATGGGAGTACCCGCCGGGATGACCACATTGCCGCCCTTCTGCAGGATCAGAAGCGGGCAGCATACGATGGCCAGGGCGATGGTGGGTGCCTTGCGGTCCTCACCGGACACGGCGCGGCGGCCGGCCACGGTGACCTTGGAGCCATCCACCGCCTCCACATTTTGAATCTCGATGGTGATCTGGCCTTCGATACCCGCAACGGTGGCCGTCCGCACCTCGGTTATCAGGCCCAAGGCCGGCGCTCCTCGAGCGATGACCGTGCTCCCCAGGATGGTAAGATCGTCCGCCATTTTCAACCAGACCCTGTCACCAACACGGGCTTCCTCCGGGTGGAGCATTTTAGTGGTTTCCACAAAGAAGGAGGTGCCCTGCCCGATCCGGATGGTCCTGGATGCGAGCGCCGCAGGCAGCATGAGCGCGCCCAGCGACAGGCAAAAAACCAGGCCGGTAAGCCCTTTTTCATTCAGTGTGAGTCGGCTGCGTGTCATGTATCCTCCTTGCTATGCCAGGTGTGAAGATCATGGTTGCTCATGTGCGCTCAGTATTCAACGCCGAGATCGAATCTGGCCAGGTGATCGCGATGGATCTTGTCATTCATTCTGCGGGCGCTGCTGATGGATCCGTAGATATTGCCGCTGTACCATCCGAAGCTGAGCAATCCCAGGAAGGCGCCCAGGCTCTCGTTACCCTGGTCGAATGCCTCCCAGGTGCCGCCTATAAACAAGGCGTTGACCAGAAAGGCGGAAAACGCGGTCTTGGGGTAGCCATCATAAAGGTAGCCAAGTCCAGGTATGACAGCGAGGATTCCGGCCAATCCCGGGCGTTTGTGATGCAGTTCAAGGCCCTTCAGTGCCAGCGCGGCGCAGCGCCGCGCTGCTTCGGCATGGGGGGACTCCGCCGGCACGGCATCGAATTCCCGATTCGCTTCTGTCCACTGCCGATCCTCCGCAAGGCTGAAACCGAGGAGCATCCGGCTGCGTGCGCCACGCTCCGGAACGCTGCTGTCGGTAAGTCGCCGCAGCACCGTCCTGGCGGATGTCTGATTGTCCAGCTTCAGGTAACTGAACGCGGTCAACTCCATCAACGCTTCTCTCTGATCCAGGCTGAGTACTCCAACATCGATCTCATCCTGCCAGCGGAGGACATCCAATAACCTGCCGGACTGGAAGTAGCAGTGGCCCACTTCGACCAGCACTCCTGCGCGCAATGGTGAATCGGGATAGTAGGAGAGCAGCCGCAGATACTCGGTGAGAGCCCGCTCCGCATCGCCATCCCTCTGTAATTGCCGGGCGAAGGAAAAGATTTTCTCGTCCTCTTCCGTAGCATAGGAAATTCCCGCCGAGGCGAGCAGGCTGGAACGGATGCAGGGAACCGGTGGAAGCGGGCATCCAGCCGATGTTCCAGGAACTGGATCCTGGAGACGGATGCCATCGGCGGTATGAACGATCGGGTACTTATCGGAGTCGTGACCACATCGATGCAGACGATCCGCGGTCATCATGAAAGCGAGCAGCGGATGGTGGGTGGAAAAGGCCTGGTAGCCGTAGGCCGAGCAATGCGGATGCATGGGGCATGAGCCACCGCGGGCGCCGCTGATCAACAGTTGATACAGCCGGATGGCGCCCAGGGTGATTGGCCGATGAAACGGCATGGCGGTTAATTCCGATGGCGCAGGTTCACCTGACCCGGTTGCCGCTTCCACTTGCTGGATTTCTGCCTGGCAGCATGTTGGCGAGAATGCCATCAATAACCCCAGCAGGCTGGCCAACTTGACGAGAAGCGCCATGTTGCAAGGTTCGGTCAAGTGTCTTGTCACTTCGTTTCCTCGTTGTGCCGGTCGCCGGGCTGGCTCAGCTCCGCGCCGCCGGAGTCGATTCCCTGCTGAAACGGAGGGTAACGTCCAGTTGCGTCGAACCGTCGATGAGTGCCCGGACAAACTCAACCTACCAGCCGTCCCCAACCCTGTAAAGACTTCATCTCCGGCACTCCGACATCGGCTCGATGCCGAAAGCCGGATGCCTCTACCGGGTACCGGGCCAGCCATTGCGTTTGGTGAGGATTCCCACTCTGGCCAATGGTACTGGCCGGAAAAACCAGGCGCACAGAGGCTCTCTTGCGGGGTGGAACGCGTGAATTCCATTGACAAACGGAAGAAAAAGGGATGGTATAGGTGGGTATGGCACCCGAAAACCCGATTGTGAAAGGAGCACATTATGCGGAAAAACGTGGGGTATTTGGTTGTTGCAGTGTTACTGGTTACGGTGCTGAGCGGCTGCATGGCGTATTCAGTTGCGCCGGTGACGGGTTTCCTGTGGACCGATGTGAAGGGTCCCATGACCGCCACCTCCAATATGACCTATAGCAAGGTCGGAACCGCGCAGTGCACGTCCATCCTGGGCCTGGTCGCCACCGGCGATGCCAGCATCGAAACCGCCGCGAAAAATGGTGGAATCACGAAGATTCATCACGTCGATTTCCACTCCACCAACCTTCTCGGTATTTTCGCAACGTTCACCGTTACCGTTTACGGAGATTGACCTCTAGTCCTGGGTCTATGGGTGCCATACGCTTTCTGAAGGCATGAGTCCGACCGGGTCATGTCCCGACCAGTGAAAGCAGCTTGACTGTCGCGAGAGGTGGGATGGGTTACCGTCCGCCTCTCGCGTTGGTTTATGCCGATGGAAAAACGTCCGGCGTTTTGTCAATTCACGTCTGGATGTCACTTACAGGGAATTCGGGCGGTGCATCCCTTTTACATCATCTGGGCATTCTGCTGACGGAAGATGCGACGCACGTCATGTGAGATCCTGAAATCGTTGCATTGAATACATACCATGGATTGGGCCATGGGAAGAAAGAGAAGGACTACTTGTATGTTTCCGGTAAAAAGAACAATGTGGTTCCAGGCGATTTTGGTTGCGGTCGCTTCGCTTATCTGGTTCGGGTTCACCATGCTGTCAGGTGATTCTGGCTCAATTGTCGCCGCGGGTGGCGAGGGGTACCAGGCGGCGGTCTCGTCCCCGGCAGAGCAGCCGGCGCCGGCGAAGATCATTGAACCTGGGGATTTCCAAAGGGACCAAGAGCGCTTTCCAAGAGTCAGAGGAGCGCTGGCGGTGCGTATTGATCTGGTGCGGAATCAGTGCGTGGAAGCGGGACTCCTCTTTCCACCCCGTCGCATCTATCTGCAGGCGTTCAAACGCGAGCGCCAGCTTGCGGTCTGGGGGCAGGGATCTGATGGTTCGTTTGTCTTGCTGAAAACCTACCCGGTCTGCAGCATGTCCGGTGATCTCGGTCCCAAGCTTCAACAGGGTGATTCCCAGGTGCCGGAAGGGTGTTACCATGTCGATCGGTTCAATCCCGCCAGTAACTTTCACCTTTCACTGGGTTTGGACTACCCAAATGAGACAGACAGGCAGAGAAGCGCCGGAAAGAATCCAGGCGGTGATATATTCATCCATGGCGCATGTGTGAGTATCGGTTGTCTGGCTATGGGGGACGCCGCCATCGAGGAATTATATACGCTGGCGGTGCTGGTCCGGGATCAGGGCCAGCGAGCCATTCCCGTTCATATCTTCCCCGGCCGCATGGATGAAGAAGGCTGGAAGGCGTTGTCCACAACGGCTCAATACGAGACTTGGCAGCCGCTGTGGGAACAGTTGCGGAATGTGTTCCGGGCCTTCGACACCACCCGCCGGCTGCCGGTGGTGGGTCAGGTGGAAGGCGTCTACCTGGTGCGGCAGGAGTAGAACCAGATGGCATAGTATTTCGCGTGGTCCGTCTTCCGCCACATTGGATCCGTGATATCAGGGCGGTCTGGACAGTGCAGGTGACCGCCGATTCTTTCACGGTGAGCCCGGATTGTTCCGGGGCATCACTGTCTCCCGGCGCTTGTGCGCTGTTGTCGATGGTTTGACAGGGAAGCCCCCTCTTCATACGATAGGGTGCTCTTCACTCAGGTGGGAACTGGTCATGTGGTTGCTGCAGTACATCATGGTTGGTTTAATCATGTTGCTTTCTTCTGCGCTGGCGGCACGGGCTCAGGCAGTCGATAATATGGTTCTGTTCGATGACACTCATGGACAGACCGCGGGCAACGCCGATTGGACGCCGCATGGCGCGTATTCGGATCTGGCGGCGCTCTTCGAAACGGCCGGTTTCACCATCAGGTCTCTTTCACACACCGGAGCTGCCCGGTTCGACAGGGAAGTATTGCGCGGGATCACCGTGGTGGTGGCACCAGAGCCAAACGTCATGTACCGCCGTGAAGAGAAGCGTGCATTGAGGGACTTCATCGAGACGGGGGGTGGTTTGCTGGTGATCGCCGATCATGGCGGTTCCGATCGCGATTTCGACGGTTTCGATTCCGTGGACGTATTCAATTCGCTGCTTGGTTCATACGGTCTTTTTTTTACCGGCAGTACGTTTTCAGAAGCACCGGTATCCGGTTGCGTGTCGGCGTTTCATCCCGTCATGAATGGTCTCAGGTCGATCGGCGCATTCGCCGCCACCGGAATGCGGATCATGTCCCCGGATGCCTGGCGGGGGTTGCTCACGGAGGCAACGGATGAGGCGTATTTCATCGTGGCGGGAGAGATCGGCAGGGGACGGGTGGTAGCCATCGGGGACAGTTCTCTGTTTGATGATGGCACTGGAGCGGCTGGCGACAATCTGCACCGGTGTTTGGATAGCCCATTGTATCAGCATGAGCAGTTGGCCTTGAACAGCCTTGCCTGGTTGGCCTGGTGCGAACCCGTGGCGGCGCCGGCAAGAAACCTGGGATTGTCGAACCACGTCCCGGCTCAAGGCTCCGGCGGCCGGATGGTCCTTGTGGATGCGGCGCATGGCAATGCGGATGCGGACAAACTGCAATGGTTCATCCGCGACCTGGCGCACCATGGCATGTCCACCGTGTTTCTCCGCGAACCATTGGAGAACAGCGTTCTGGAACCTGCCACCGCCCTCGTCATCACCTCGCCCTCCTTACCCATCCGCTGGTGGGAGCGGCAGGCCATCGCCTCATGGGTGAAGGGCGGCGGACGTTTGATCATCGCCGCTGCCCGCGACCGTAACCCGCTGTGCAACCGGGAGACCCTGAACCGGTTGCTGGCGACGGTGGGTTCGGGCATCCGGTTCAACGACGACGAGGTGTGGGATGAAACCGACAATTCCGATCGTCCGTGGGGCGTGATGGCGCATACCTTTTCACCGACAGTGGCGGTGGATGGGTTGCGGCGGCTTATGACCTGGGGGGGGTGCTCGCTGGTAGACAAATACCATCGCGCCTTGCTGAACCGGGACGGGATAGAACTGCTGGTCACCGGGGACGGCGATACGGTGGGAAAAGATGGTGATACCGGGGGGGATGCATTCATGTACCCGGCGGGTGTACCGGTTCCTCTTGCGGCGAGAGAAAAAATAGGTGATGGTATAGTCCTTTGCATCGGTTCGCCACACTTGACAGATTATCAGTATGCGGGAAGTGAGGAGTATCCGCCCGAGTTCAGAGGGATTGAGCATCAGACGGAGTCGTTCAACCGTTGGCTGGTCATCGGTGAAGACTGAAGATGGTGGTTACCGGGCGCTTGGACCGGCCTGGATTGAGGAGTGATATCGGATGCGCAGGATCGCGCTGCGAAAACTGAGACGGCGTTACGACTGGGTGGCTCTCCTGTTCTTGTTGCCTTCACTCGCCATCATTTTCGTGTTCCATATCCTGCCAATCTTCTATTCACTCGGCTTGAGTCTCTTCAGTTGGGATTTGATCGGCGAGGCCAGATTCGTGGGTATGGACAACTACGCCAAGTTAACCAGTGATCCCCTCTTCTTCAAATCACTCTGGAACACCCTGTACTTCGCGGTGGTTTCGGTCCCGCTCAACATCATCATCGCGATCGCCATCGCCATGTTGCTTAACAGCCAGATACGGGGGATCGGGATATATCGGACCATTTACTTCATTCCGGTCATCACCTCCGTGAATGCCGTCTCCATCGTGTGGAAATGGATGTACCACCCCACCTATGGACTGTTGAACATGGTGTTGGGTTTTTTTGGCGTTCCTGCCCAGTCGTGGCTGGAGGATCCCCACTTGGCGATGCCGTGCATTATCGCCCTGAGTGTCTGGAAGAGCCTGGGATACAACGTGATTTTCTTCCTCACGGGATTGAAGAACGTACCCAAGTATCTGTACGAAGCCGCCCTGGTGGACGGCGCCAACCGCTGGCACAAGTTTCGTTACATCACCTGGCCGATTCTCAGCCCGGTGACCTATTATGTCCTCATTGTGTCCACCATCTCCTCATTCCAGGTGTTTGCCCAGGTGTATATGATGACGCCCAACGGTGGACGATTGAAGAGCACTCTTGTGGTGGTGTTCTACCTGTACCGGGTGGCGTTTCGCGACATGCGGTTCGGATATGCGTCCGCCATAGCCTTCGAACTTTTCCTGATGATTTTCACCATGACCATGATCCAGAAACTGTTCCTGGAAAAACGGGTGCATTACTCATGATCTGCAAGGCTGACATTTGCGACATCGAGCCAGAGGAGGACTGCTGAGTGGCGTTTCATTGGCTGCGGTTCTCGCCATTCAAACTGATCACGCATATTTTGCTGATCACCGGTTCGGTTTTTATGCTTTTCCCCTTCATCTGGATGGTCTCTACCTCGTTGAAGCCGGATGAGGAGGTGTTGACCACCAAATTGGACATCATTCCCAACCGGTTGGATTGGAACAACTACAAGGAAGCATGGCAGGCGCAGCCGTTCGGGTATTATTTCCTGAACACCATCATCGTGGGGCTGGCCACCACCATACTCCAGTTGGTTTTCTCATCGATGGCGGCATATGCCTTCGCGTTTTTCAGGTTTCCCTTCAAGACACCGCTGTTCTATGTAATGCTCGGTACCATGATGATCCCTCAACAGGCATTGTTGATTCCGGATTACATAATCCTCACCGGATTGCACTGGATCGACACCTACGCGGCCCTTATCGTGCCGTGGTGCGCCTCCATGTTCTCGGTGTTTTTCCTGCGCCAGTTTTTCCTCACCCTGCCCCGTGATCTGTATGATGCCGCTGTGGTGGATGGGTGTGGCAAGCTCGGCTTTTACTTCAGGATTCTGCTTCCGTTGTCCAAGCCGCCGCTTATCACGCTTGGCATCCTCTCGTTCCTCGGCAGTTGGAATTCGTTCATCTGGCCTCTGGTGGTCACCAACAGCCCGCACCTGCGCGTGATCCAGGTTGGACTTGCGTACTTCCTCGAGGAATCGGGCACCGAGTGGGCACTGCTGATGGCGGCTTCAACCTTCACCATCGTTCCTCTGGTCATCGGATACTTCGTGTTGCAGAAGCGGTTTGTCGAGAGTCAGGTGATGACTGGACTGAAGGCGTGAGACGGCGATGAAGATGTTGCGGCCGTCACTCTTCCTGCTGGTTATTGTGGTCTGCCTGCCGGCTTGTCGTGGCAAACGGCCGGAGTTCACGGCTGACGGCAGGGTGCTCGTCGAATTCTGGCATGCAATGGGCGGGCCTCTCGGGGAAGTCCTCGAGACCATGGTTGGCGAGTTCAACCAACAGCATCCCGACATCCATGTTGAGAGTATCTCCATGGGAAACTACGACACGCTGCAGAAAAAAATCCTCGCTTCCGTGGTTGCCGGCGAATCGCCGGATATTTCGCAGAATTTCGAAGCTCTGACCCTGCGCATGGCTCGGGCTGGCAAGTTGGTACAGTTGGAAAGCCTGCTCGCCGATGAGAGTGGCGGGATCGCGCGGCTGAAAGCGGATATCATCCCGGTGCTGCTCAAGAACAACACCTATGACGGCAAGCTCTGGTCCTTTCCCTTCAACAAAAGTGTACCGGTGCTCTATTACAACAAGGACCTGTTCAGAGCAGCCGGGCTCGATCCAGGGCATCCTCCGGAAACCATCGACGAGATGCATGACTACGCCCGGCAATTGACCACAGACCGTGATGGTGACGGAGTGCCCGAGGTGTATGGCTATGCATTCAACCAGGCCAATTCCTGGTTGTTCGAATGCCGGCTATTGCAATGCGGTGGGGAACTCATCGCTCCCGATCATCGCTCGGTTTCATATGACAATGACGCCGGGGCGAGAGCGCTGGACTTCAACCTGCGATTTTTGCGGGAAAAGACCGGTTATGCCGCGCAGGGTTTCGACCATCAGAACGACTTCATCTCCCAGCGGGTCGCCATGATAGAAGGGTCCATCGTTTCCCGTGTCTACATGGAGCGCAAGCTCACATTCGACTTCGGGGTGGCGCCCATTGCCTGCGACCGGCGAAAGGCGGTGGTCATCTCGGGCACCAATATCAATGTGTTCGACAATGGCTCGCCACGCAAGGTGGCCGCCGCTGTCGAGTTTATCAAGTGGTTCACCGGGACCGATCAGGGTGTGACCTGGAGCCTTGGAACCACCTATGTGCCGGTGCGGCGCTCGTCCTTGACGGCACCCCGCATGCTGGCAGCGTTCCAGAAAGACCCGTCGCTGCGCAGCCCTTACGCCCAACTGGATTATGCGACGTTCGAGCCACGCCTGCAGGCATGGTATTACTGCCGGGATACCTTGACCGATGCCCTCGATCAGGCGTTCATCGAAAGGGGAGACCCGCGGCGTTACCTGGCGAGAGCCACCCGCGAAATCAATGATATCTTGCAGAGCGCAGAGGAATAAATGACTGATAAGGAAACCATAGTACGGCTTCTCAAGAATACGGATCGCTTTCTCGTCACCACGCATCTCCGGCCGGATGGAGATGCGGTGGGTTCTCTTGCGGGGATGTGCAGAACACTGATCAAACGCGGGGCGGAAGTACAGTATACCCTTGCGAGTCCCGTCCCGGACACGTTCGCATTTTTACTGGACGGCCTGATGGCAGTGGAACCGGATAAGCTGCGGATGGATACGTACGATGTCATCCTCGTCCTTGATTCCGGAGATTTCCCCCGCACCGGATTGGAGGAGAATCTTCGCGCCCTGGCGTTGCCGGTGGTGAATATCGATCATCACTCCACCAATCCCGAATTCGGCACATTCAATTGGGTCGACAGCCAGGCGTCCTCTACTGCGGAAATGGTCACGATGCTGATCCTGGCGGCTGGTCTGCCACTCGACGATGCGGTGGCGCAAGCATTGTACCTCGGCATGTTCACGGACACGAGGTTCTTCCAGAACGATTCGATCCGTCCGAACACTTTTGATATGTTGTCCCGACTCCTGGCGACCGGTCTCGATCCATCGTCGGTGATCCGGGTCCTGACCCATAACAAGTCACTCATCGACATCAAGACCCTTGGAATCGGCCTGGCCGGTGCCCAGTGTCTCATGGATGGCCGCATCACCTTCACGGTGGTTCGTCATGCGGCTCTCGCCGCCATCGGTGCCACCACCCAACACTGTTGGAGCGCCGGCCTCTTCAGTCAGCTCAATGCCGTTCGCAAGGCCATAGCCACAGTGTGCTTTGTGGAGGATGAAGACGGCAGGACATACTGCGAATTCAGGGCAAAGTATGGCTTCGATGTCCGCGCCGTTGCGCTTGAATTCGGCGGCGGTGGACATCGTGCCGCATCGGGCTGCTCGCAATTGAAACCGGTGGATGAGATGCGGGATGCGGTGCTCGAAGTGTTGAATGGCCAGATGAAAGCCTTTCTCGAAGAGCATCCGCAGCCAGCGGAATGAGAACTCACGTTTCAGGTCCTGATACCGGAGCGCTTATTCAGCGGATTCCGGATTGCTGATCCCCACCTTCCAGCCTCAATAGGTGAACGCACTGTGGCCGATAAATTCTCTAAGGATGGAGGTTTGCGGTACCGGGCGTGGATTGGTGGAGCGGAAGTACGACATGAATTTCAGCAGCCGCCTCGCTTCGGAATACTCTTTCTCCGAGCGGGAAATCGATGCTCTCAGCATGCGCTCAGCCGGCGCTTTGAGCACTGACAGCTCATAAAAGAGCGCCGAATTGAACATGGTGTTCGCCTCTTCCTGGAACGGGAAGATGTTGCGCTCCTCTCCGGCTCGAACCGAAGACCACCGTTTGACGGTATCCAACGGCGTGTAGCCGCGGTATTGCATGTCGCGGATGATGCGGCGCAGGAGCCGCATGTCCGACGTGGGAATCCGGTTGTGATTGTCGATGTTCAGGTGGGTCAGCGCACTGACGTAGATCTTGTATTTTTTCTCCGAGGGCAGGCTTGCGGTCAACTGGTCGTTGAGGCAATGGATGCCCTCCATGAGGATGATCCCCTGGGGACTGAGTTTCAACGATGTGCCGGATGGGAGCCGGCACCCGGCGGCGAAGTCGAATTTCGGTACGATCACCTCGTGACCGTCCATGAGCTGCAACAAGTGCTGATTGAGGAGCTCCAGATCGATGGCTTCGATGGATTCGAAGTCATAATGACCCTTCTCATCTCGAGGCGTCTGATCGCGGTTCACGAAGTAATCGTCGATGGACAGCATGGTCGGTTTGAAGCCATGCACCCGCAATTGAATATACAGCCGCTTCAGGAAAGTGGTTTTACCCGAGCAGGACGGTCCGGCGATCAACACCGCCATCTGTGGTTCCCGGAGCCGGTGGATCATGTCCGCGATCTTGACGATTTTGGCGGAATGCAGCGCTTCCGCGATCATGATGAATTCCTTGATTTCGTTCCTGGTGATGATCTGATTGAGATCCGAGGCATCCTCCACCCGCAGGATGCGACCCCATTCTTCATGTTCCTGGAGAATGGAGAAGAGCCTCGGCTGCAGCCGCAACTCCGGCAGCTTGGTGGGATCGGTGACTTGCGGGAACCGCAGGATGAAACCGGGGGAGTAACTTTGCAGCTTGAAAAGAGTGAGAACCCCTGTGCTTGGTACCAGCGGACCATAGAAGTAGTTCATGGGGCCGTCTTCACCCAGCGAGTATACATTGACCCGCTTTCGCGAAACGGTCCTGAGCAGCCGCGCCTTGTCCTTCTGGCCGCCCTCCTCGAACATCCGTATCGCCCGGGATATCGGAAATGTATGGCGAATGAAACCGATGTCGTTTCCGATGATTTCGCGCATTTTCGTTTCCAGGCGATGCAATTCACGGTCCGACAGCGGATGCTCGCGCCTGAAGTGACAGTAGAGTCCTTTGCTTATCGAATGGTCCACCACCAACACTTCACGCGGCATGAGTTCGGTGACTGCCACCGCCAGGACGAAGGTGAGGCTTCGGTAGTACGCCATCACGCCTTCCTGGGAACTCAGATCGATAAACTCGACCGTGCTGTCCCGATGCAGTCTGAAATACAGATCCACGACCTTGTTGTTGACCTTTGCGACGACAATGGGATAGCGCATGCGGATATTGATGAGCGACATAAGCTGGAGGAGCGGGAGGCCGGGTTGTACTTCCATGGTGGTGCCGTCAGGAAGGGAGATATGTAACATAACGAACCTCGGTGAAATAGGTGTTGATCGATCCCCGCCAGTGAGTGTAACCAGCGCGGAGAGTATGGTCAACCATGGCATCGACGTTCGTTTCGACATAAGGATTCCGGCTCGGATTCTGTCTGTCGGTGGTAGTGCCGGGATCAGTTTGAAAGACATTGTGTCGCCCTGTGAAAACAGATGCATTGCGTGTGGCTCACAGTCTACTACAGGAACCAGGCGGGACTCTTTTCAATGGGGGTCGTACCCGGAATCTTGCAATGTTCGTCGTGGTGCGTTGGCTTGCAATCTTCCACGGCAGCCACGGAGACAAAGGAGGCACTGCTGGCGTTACTCGAACATGACAAGACGCGGTGAGCAGACAGGAGGTAGTGTCCTTATGAGTGAGTGAACCGACAGCCTTGGTGTGCCGGGGCAACCCACTGGACTGACTAAACACGCCACGGGCATGGCCCTGATTGGTCCTTCCTCCGCCCCCGCCATACCAATGGCGCTGATAACGACACCAATGATGGCACACGAAGGCGCTTTTCGTCAGACAACTCTCCTCTCTACTGATCCACCTCAGGCGTATATCGAAACCAAAGGCATCGACGTCACGGTGCCCGGTTCCATCATGTGTTGGCCGTGATGAGCGGTACCGGTGATTCTGTCCTGCGGGTTTTTCCAGAGGTCGGATTCCATCTCATTCGGCCGGCAAGTCGGAAAACCATGACCGGTTGCGCCGCGGCAACCTCCGGAGTAGTCTCACCGCCAGGGAGGAGAATATGAAAATCGCTTATATAGACGCTTTTTCGGGTTGCGCCGGAGATATGATGCTGGGCGCCCTTGTCGACTGTGGCGTGCCTCTCGACCACCTGCGGGAAGAGCTGCGCAAATTGCCGCTCGATGGCTACGAGGTGACCGCAT
>JAFGDC010000538.1 GCA_016932295.1 candidate division CSSED10-310 bacterium | reverse complement strand
TGCCGGGGAAGCTTGCAAGCCAACGTACCACGACGATCATTACAAGATTCCGGGTACGACCCCATTGGAGAACGACCCCATCGGAACGAGAGTCCCGCTTGGTTCCTGTAGTAGACTGTAAGCCATACGCAATGCATCTGTTTTCACAGGGCGACACAATGTCTTCCAAACTGATCCCGGCACTACCACCGGCAGACAGAATCCGAACCGGAATCATTATGTCGAAACGAACGTTTCCTGTCGCCCCAATCAGCGGATAACCGGTATCAGCAACTCTCCCGGATCGAAACCCGGACCGTATCCCCAGGAGACCACATCCATGTCGCACAGGAGATGGCTCAGGTCCCCCGTCGCCAGTATCCCGTACATGACCAGGTCCGTGACCATCTCGTCACCCGTATCCGGCCAGGTCATCAGGGAGAGAACCGGGATATGCCACCTGCCGAGTGGCACCGGTCCGGACCTGAAGTCCAGCGCGCCGCCGTCCTCCGGATGATAGTGGCACCAGGAAGGCCAACACCAATAGTGTCCTGCCAGTTCGAGGACGAAACAATAGGCGCCGTCCCACACCGGTGACAGTGAATTGTTGATCTTCGCGGTGATCCAGAACGACTGGCCTGGACTCACCCAGGTCGGCATTTCCAGCCGTATCGCCATGCTGCCTGCGGGAGTGCCGGTGGCCGCCGCCGTGGTGACGGGTGTGGCCGTGGCCGGTCTGGGCGTGGCAGTGGCCGCCGGGGTAGCCGTGACGCTTGGCGCCGGCGTTGGCGAAGGAGGGATGCCGGTGGCGGTGGGGCTGTATGTGGCCGCCGGCGTCAGGGGAAATGCCGGGGCATGGTGGAAACCATGATCAACGATGGCCGCATCCTCCACCAGGTCGGTCCTGGTGGTCAATTGCGCCAGTGTGACAAGGCCGATTTCGTCCGGGATGAGGATCGCATCCGCAGCCGCGCTGCCGGCATCGACCGCCGGACTTTCAACCGTCTGCCCGGCCGCTATCTGACTGAGGTACGCAGGGCCGTCGGGGCCGGAAATGCACAGTGGGTCGAGATCCAGGATCGCCGTACCCGGATAACCGCCCTGCACCGTGCTGTGCTGGATGGAAAAAATACCAGCCCCGGCCTGAATTTCGTCGGGATCGTCACCCCAGAAAATGCAGTCGCTGGCGGTTACGGCGCGGCGCGCAGCCGGGTCGGCTGCGTCCGACAGATAGAGGGCGGCGCCCAGACTCGCCTGGTTTCCCGTGAAGGTGCAGGCTGAAACACCGAGATCGAACGAACCGGGGCATGTCCCCAGGAAGAAGCCGCCGCCCAGGGCCGCCCGGTTGTCCATGAACAGGTCGTTGGCCAGCAGTGGACTGCACGGTGTGGTCAAGGCGGAGAGATGGATCCCGCCGCCCGCCATGGCGCTGTTCCTCTCCATCAGCGAGCTGCTCAGGATCAGGCCGGCGCCGCTCAGCCTCAGTCCGCCGCCGTTGACCGTGGCGGCGTTTTCCTGAATCCGGCAGTGGGTGATCAGCGGAGCCGGCGCGGGGGAAGAGGGATCGTCCTCGATGTTCAAGCCGCCGCCGTTTGTCGCCCGGTTCCCGGCAACCACACACCAGATCATGTTCAGTACCTCCGACCGAGCGTGCAACCCGCCGCCCGTTTCCCACGCCACGTTTCCGGACAATTCTGTCTCCCGGCTCCACAATGCGCCGCGCGTTACCCATATCCCGCCGCCCCGCCGGGCTTCGTTGCCATCCACCAGGCATGTTTCCAGGTCGAGCAGCGCGGAGTCTGCATATATTCCTCCGCCGAGATCAGCAGAATTGCCATTGATGAAACAGGCATTGAGCCGATGGTGTGCCCCTTCGATATACAGGCCGCCGCCACTGAAAGAACCATTGTCCTCGAACCGACAGTCGTACGCAGTGACATCCGATGCGAGCGCATACAGACCGCCGCCGCTCTCGGACGCCGTATTTTCTCTGATCGCCACATCATCCACGAGCACCCCGCTCGCCTCGAGGTACAACCCAGCGCCGCGATCCGCCTGGCCACCGAGGAGGTCGATTCCCGTCACCTGCGTATCATGATCGTTGTAACCATACAAAACGCGGGAGCAGCCTTCCGCATGCAGCGATGTCGAGCCGGAGCCGGCGCCGGCCAGGGTGACGTGGTTCATCAGCGGAATCGGATACCATTCGTTTGTGAGGGATGGCGAGAAGGTGCCGACGCCTACGTGAATGGTAACCGGGTTTGCGACCGTGCCGATGACCATGCTCGTCGCGTGCCGCACAGTGGCAAACGCCTCTTCCCAACTCAAGCCACTGTTCGCATCGCTTCCACCCACTTTCACGAAGACGTCCTGGGTGATCGGTTCGAGAAAACTGGCGCAGTTGTCCAGGTTGAAACACCGGTGCGGGGCGACATAATAATCGGAATACACGAATCCCTCGAACCCGTTCCAGGTCGCATCGATCACGGATCCCGCTGCGGGACCCGCAGCCAGATCGGCACCAGCGCCGGCCCGGTTTTGTGCGAACATATTACCAGCCTCCGAGGATGCACCGATGAGGGGCGCTCCATCCCAGACGCACACCGCCCCGCCACGGGCACCCGCCGTATTGGCGAGGAACAGCGAGCAGGCCACGGCGGGAGCAGCGCCGTCACAGAGCAATGCGCCGCCGTCGCCGGTGGCATGATTGGCCTCGAAAAGGCATTCCACCACGATAGGTGCCGCCCCCGCGGCGCAATGCAGGGCGCCTCCGTGCAGCGCGCCGTTGTACTCGAAGCAGCAGTCGGTGATGTACGCCGAGGCGCCGCAGCAATGGATGGCGCCTCCGCTCCCGGAAACGATGCCATGTCGGATTGTAAAACCGTGTATCTCCGTATTGTACGATTCGCCGTTATGCAGCAAGAACGCCCGGCCCTGATACCCGCAATCGATGACACACTCCGTCGAGCCGTGCTCCGAGGTCACCAGCACGGCCTTGCCGAGCAGGTCCACGTCCCTGTTGCCCGGCCCCTGGTAGGTGCCGTCCGCCACCATCACCACGTCTCCGTCAACGGCGACGGCCAGGGCGGCGTTCATATCAGGCTGATCGGCAGGGACATGGATGGTGGCGCCAGACGCCACGGTCGCCCACATCAACAGGGCCGTCAGCCAACCCGACAAGCCGCGGGCGGTCACACCGTTTCTTCTTGTCACTTCAATACCCCTCCATTTTGTTGCATCCCGCATCCTGTCACCGGGCTTCCAGGACCGGACGCCTCGCCGCCTCCCACCTGACTCTCCCGGTCGGGCATCGCCCGATTGTTCCAGACGCCTCATGCCCGGGCCGCGCCCGGCGCAGCGGGTTCGCGGATTCGAACCAGCAGCCGAATGAAAAATTCACGTTTGTCCACGCTTCCTGTTATCAAGCATAACGTCAACCATTCGCTATTCATACCTTATCGTACCTCCACGGGCGACAATCCACGCCGGGTTGATTCCCGTTCTTCCGCCGCTACGGTGACAATAATTGGTGCACGAACAGTCAAACCAATACGTTCCACGCGGCGCCGCCCGTGCTGTAACAATCGAGGGATTGAGGGGCGGTGGCCGTAAATTGACAAGCCCGAACCCCTCACCCATAATCCTTTTATGTACCGAGTCATGATTCGGATGCCCAATTGGATAGGTGATGTGGTGATGGCCAGCGCAGCGTTACAGCTACTGGCGGAAAGCCGCCCGGACCTGGAACTGGATGTGGTTGTCAAGCCATGGGTTCGCGAGTTGTTCGAGAGTGATCCGCGGCTGCGCCGGGTGTTCGTGTACCATCCCGCCCATGGCGTTGCGCGCGCCGGCAGTGCCATGGTGATGATCAGCCGGTTGCGGCGCCAGGCTTATTCCACCGCGCTTCTCTTCCAGAACGCCTTCGAAGCGGCGTTGTTGGCAGCAGCAGCCGGCATCCCGGACCGCATCGGGTACGCACGTGACAGCCGGCGATTCCTGCTGACCAGGTGGTTACCACCGCCGGTAAATGCGGGTGATGGCATCGAGCACGAAACGTGGCATTATCTGCGCCTGCTGAGCCTCCTCGATATCACGCCGGCGGCATGTGCGCCGCAGATCCATGTGAATCCCCATGCCCGAAAACGGGCCGCGGTGTTTTTACGCGCCGCCGGCCATGACCACCGACCGCTGTTGGCGGTGTTTCCCGGCGCCGCGTACGGACCCGCCAAGCAATGGCCGGCGCGGGGTTTTGCCGGCCTGATCCAGGCGGCGGAGGAAGAATTCGGCTTTCATGCCATTCTGCTCGGAGCAGCCTCCGATCAACAGGCATGTTCGACGGTGATCGAAGCAATGGAACAGGGCGGTTCAGAGACGATCAACGCGGCTGGCTTTCTGTCACTCGGCACTACGGCGGCGCTGCTGTCAGGCTGTGCGCTTTGTGTCGCCAACGATTCCGGAGGCATGCACATGGCTGCGGCGCTCGGTGTGCCCACGGTCGGCATTTTCGGTCCCACCGATCCCCGCCGGA
This sequence comes from candidate division CSSED10-310 bacterium, assembly GCA_016932295.1. The sequence goes on along the minus strand of JAFGDC010000538.1, from coordinate 5,210 downwards.
CCGCGCCGCTGGGTTCCCACGCCGGGTACGTGGAAGCGCCGGTTGAATGCCGGCCATGTCTGAAGCGCCGGTGCGACCATCACGAGTGCATGCGGGCCATCACCGTGGAACAGGTCATGAACCGTGTGCGGAAGGTGCTGCATGGATGATCACATAACCGAACTGCAGAGTCGGAGCGGTCCTGATGGCAAACCGGGAACACCCAGGGTGATGATCATCAAGTTGAGCGCGGTAGGGGATGTGATTCATGCATTGCCGGTTCTGGCCAGGTTGAAATCACGCATCCCGTCTCCCCGGATCTGCTGGGTGGTGGAGGCGAAGGCCGCGGCGATCCTGGTTGACAATCCACTGCTTGACGAACTGGTTGTGATCGACACGCATCGTTGGCGCCGCAGCCTGCTCCGACCGGCACACCTGGCACCGCTGGCATCGTTAATCCTCAGATTTGCCGTTCACCTGCGACGGTGGCGGGCTGACGAGGTCTACGATCTGCAGGGCTTGTTGAAGAGCGGAGTGTTGGCCTGGTTGAGCGGCGCGAAGCGGCGGATCGGGTTCCACCGGCGTCTCTGCCGGGAGCCCATCAACCACAGGTTCACCAATGAGCATCGAGGCCCCGGGATTACTGACGCAAAGCATGTCGTTGATCTGAATCTATCGCTGGTGGAGGGGGGCGGGGGAGAGGTGACCGAGTCGGATTTCACCATCGCGGTCGGTTCCGCGGACCGTGATTCCATCGACCGTTTCCTGCTGGATACGTTCGCCGGCGAGGATTTCCTCGTAGCAGTCAATCCCGGCGCTGGATGGAGCACCAAGCGCTGGCCCGTCCAGCATTTCGCCGCCCTTTGCAGGGAGTTGACGAAGCACTGCAAGGTCCGTTGCCTGGCGCTCTGGGGTCCGGGTGAAGAGGACCTGGCCGCGGCATTGGTGAGCGCCGCCGACAACAGCGTGGCACTCGCCCCTCCCACCAATCTCAAGCAACTCTATTACCTCATCTCGCGCTGCGACATGTTCATCAGTGGCGATACCGGTCCATTGCACCTGGCCGCGGCCGCCGGCTGCCCATCCCTGGCGCTGTTCGGTCCCAGTGATCCCAGGCGCAATGGCCCCTACGGCATGCGGCATACGGTCATCTGGAAAAAACCCCACTGCGCTCCCTGTTACAAAAGAACTTGTGAATCACAAGCCGAATGCATAGAATCCATTCCCGTCAATCTCGTGGTGGAACGGGCCGCCGCGTTGATTACATCCATCAGGGGTGATCGCATCCATCCCGCATGGGTTGAACTCTCATGAATCGGTACGCACACAGCGCCATGAACCTGGCATGCCGGCTTGCATGCCGGATTCCAAGCTGGCTTGCTGTAGGCGGCTGGCTGGTGGTTGGTATGACCTCGACGCTGTATTGCGCTGACGCCATCCTGCCGGCCTTCGAGGTCGGCGAAAAACTCGTCTATGATGTGAGTTGGCTGGGCATCACCGCGGGTCAGGCAAAACTCAGGGTCACCGATATCCGCACCCTGGGGGGTAAGCAGGCGTACCGGGTCAAGGTGACCGCGGAAACATCCAAGGGGTTCTCGGTATTCTTCAAACTGCGTGACGAACTGACCTCGACCTTCACGACCGATCTCTTCCATTCACTGCGGTACACCAAGCGGCTGCGGGAGGGCAAATACCACGCCGACGACGAAATCATCTATAACCACGAGGCAGGTTTCGCGGTTTACCGTGGCAAACAGTTCGAAATTCCGTTCGGGGTGCGCGACCCTATCAGTTGCATTTATTATCTGCGCTCACTGGATCTCGAGAAATTGACTGAAATCCACCTGCGGGCCACTTCGGACAACAAGAACCATGACATCATTGTCAAGATTCAGGGAGTGGATCCCATCAAGATAGGCGGTCAGATGGTGGACGCGCTGCTGATCGAACCGGTGCCGGCTTTTGAATCGAGGCTGTTTCAGAAGGACCGCAGCGAGCTGCGATTGTGGTTGTCGCGGGATGAGCGAAAAGTGCCGCTGCGTATCATGGTGAAGATCAAGATCGGCGCAATAACCGCTGAACTCACCGACAAGGAGGAATGATGGGGGGGAGACAGGGATGAACAAGTACCTGGTCACCGGCGTGGCCGGATTCATCGGCTCTCACCTCGCCGAAGCGTTGTTGCGGAGTGGTGGCGCGGTGCGCGGCATCGACTGTTTCACTGACTATTACCCGCGATGGATCAAGGAGCGCAACCTGGCTGGCTGCCTGCGGCAGGAACGGTTCAGCTTCACCGAGGCGGACTTGCTGGAGTGCGATCTCCACGAGCTGGTGGACGATGCAGATGTGGTATTCCACCTGGCCGCCCAGGCGGGTGTGCGGGCGAGTTGGGGAGAAAGCTTCAAGATTTACACGAACAACAACATCCTGGCCACCCAGTTGCTGCTGGAGGCGGTCCGCTCGCGCCCGTTGCGGAAGCTGGTGTATGCATCATCCTCTTCAGTCTATGGTGATACCAGGGAGTTGCCGATGAACGAAGCACATCCCGTCCTGCCGGTATCGCCATATGGTGTTTCCAAGCTGTCGGGAGAGCAACTCGGCATGTTGTATCACCATAACTTCGGTGTTCCCGTGGTGGGATTGCGATTTTTCACCGTGTACGGGCCACGGCAGAGGCCGGACATGGGATTCCACCGGTTTTTCGCCGCCATCCACGAGGATCGACCCATCACGATTTTCGGCGATGGTGAGCAGACGAGGGATTTCACCTACATTGAGGATATCGTGCGGGCCACGGTGCGTGCTTCTGAGATTGACGAGAGCGGTTTGATTTTCAACATTGGCGGCGGTCACCGGGTAACCGTGAACGAGGTGATGGAACTGCTGGCGAAGGTCACCGGCCGGACCGTCGAGGTGACTCATATCGAGGACCAGAAAGGTGATATGCGCCACACCTATGCGGACATCTCACGCGCCGCCCGGTTGTTGGCGTATCACCCGCAGTATGAACTGGAACGCGGGCTTCGGCAGGAATGGGACTGGTACCGGACCCTGCGGAGCGAAAGGTAGGATATCATGCCATTCAACAAAGAGTTGCTGAAAGTGATGGCCTGTCCGAAATGCAAGGGCGATTTGGAACTGACCGAGCAGGAGGATGGTTTGATTTGCCGTCCATGCAAGCTGGTCTACCCCATTCGTGAAAACGGCATCCCCTGCATGCTGATCGACGAAGCCGCGCCTCTCGAGGAATAGGCTCGCAGCGCACGGCGTGGGATTCGATAATGACGCCCGGCGGCGGACGGGGCTGAGATGAACATTTTGCACGTGGATACCGGACTGGAGTGGCGCGGCGGCCAGAAGCAGGTGTTACTGCTGGCCCGTGCCCAGCAGCAGCGCGGCCACGAGGTGGTGATTGTCTGTCCCGGAAACGGCGCCCTGTCCAAACGGGCGGGACAGGCAGGGCTGACCACGGCGGCGCTTGCGCACCGCAACGAGTTCGATCCCCTCGCCATCGGCGCACTCAGAAAGCTGGTGCTCGGGTACGATCCGAGCATCATACACAGCCATACCGCTCATGCACTCATGCACTGTTCGGCGGTCAGCCTGCTTTGTGGCCGCGTCCCGCACATCCATTCACGGCGGGTGGATTTTCCATTGCGCAACCGCTTCTCGAGACTCAAGTATCGACTGGGTGTCGATCGTATCATCGCGATCTCCCAGGGTGTTCAGGATGCACTCACCACCAGCGGCATAGAAGCGGAGCGAATCGTCGTCGTGCACAGCGGCATCGATCCCGACAGGGTTCGCGCGGAGGTGACCGGAACGGATCCGCGCCGGAGCCTGGGGATACCCGCCGATGCGTTCCTGGTGGGTACCGTCGCCCAATTGACCGACCACAAGGGTCACAAGTACCTCCTGGATGCCATCCCCTCCATACTCAGGGACCATCCAGGCACCCGCTTCCTGCTCGCCGGCACCGGGGAGCTGGAGCGGGAGCTGCGGAGCCAGGCGGAACGGCTGGGGATCAGTGAATCGGTCTTGTTCCTGGGCTTCCGCGAGGACATTTCAGACCTGTTGAGCGCGCTCGATCTCTTTGTCCTGCCGTCGCATCTGGAAGGTTTGTGCACATCGTTGCTGGATGCCATGGCCATGGGCGTACCGGTGGTGGCCACCACGGCTGGAGGCATCCCGGAAGCGGTTGGTGAGGAAGCCGGCTTGCTGGTGCCGCCACGGCAATCGGCAGCCCTGGGCGCGGCCATCAACAGGTTGCTCGGGGATGACGGGCGCAGGCGCGCGTATGGACAGGCCGGCCGAGAGCGGGTGGAGCGCTTGTTTCGCATCGATCGCACCGTGGATCGGACGCTGGCCGTCTATGACGAAGTGCTGACCGAACGAGCCGCCTGTACCGCGGAAGAATGGTAATGGCAGGGGATATCACCGTGCCGCGCGCCGCGCGCATTGTGCGGATCATCTCCGATATCGCACTGGCGCTGTACACGTTCTTTTTGCCATGGCCTCACACGCCGGCGCTGAAATCGATCCTGTTCGGCGCCGCGGTCGTCTCGTGGCTGGTGGGCAGCTTCGTCCAAGGAAAAAAACTGCTCAGGCGTTCACCGCTGGATTGGTACATCGCCGCCGTCACCATCACCGTGCTGCTCTCCTGCCTCTTCTCCATCTCACCATCGTACAGTTTCAACAACCTGCAATCGGAATTCCTGTGGCACCTCGGGCTCTATTTCCTGTTGATTTTCAGCATCGACGATGTGTCTCGATTGAAAATCCTGATGGTGGCGCTGCTGCTTTCCGTGACCGTTATTACCGGCTATGGCGTGTATGGCTACCTTCACAATACCGGCGTGAAAGTCGACGGCCTGGTGGGCGCCAGGGCCACCTCGGTCCTGCCCAGTTTCGGCCGTGTGGCATTCTACATCTCCCTGGCCTTCCCCATCATCTTCTCCTGGTTCCTGCATGAGCGCCGGCGCTGGTTGCTCTGGATCCTCGGACTCTCGTCGGGCCTGACCATCCTCTTTCTCATACTCACCTTCGCGCGGGGCAGTTGGTTGAGCATCTTTCTGGCGATCGGGCTGCTGTCGACACTGCGTGACCGGCGCATTCTCGCGCTGCTACTCGTCGCGATCATAATCTCACCGCTGTTCATGCCCGATAATGTCATGCAGCGCGGAGCATCCTTCTTCTACATGCGGCACTACCGTACTTCGGCCATCATGGGT
>JAFGDC010000537.1 GCA_016932295.1 candidate division CSSED10-310 bacterium | reverse complement strand
GTTCGGTACCACGACGACCTTATGCGCCGCCAGGTTGAAATGTGTTCGATAGTAATTCGCCATGGCGGAGCTGCCGGTCACCAGGTAGTGGACCAATCCGAGGGTGATCCGGAACAGGAATTTTTGCACGATGCCGGTATCCGTATAATGGTGCAGGTCTTTCAGAGGGATGCAATGCCAGAGGTAGCTGCGACCGCCCGTGAGCCTGGTGATGAGTCCGCTCAACCGGGCTGAGCGAAAGGTGTAATGATTGTAGAACACACGGTAGCCGGACAGGCGCGCGCGGAACAGCAGCAGCGCGCGATGGAGGCGCCTGGTGACGGGATTTCCCCTGAGCAGCGCGATGCGTTCGACGTGGGGCAGATCCGGCGGTTGGTCCGCCTGTTCGATAATGAGCATGACCCGTCTCGTTCGTGCCACGAGATCGATGAAATGGTACAGGTGGAACCAGTGGCGATGGCTGCGCGGATCATATTGGAGAACGATGAAGCAGACAGGTGGAAGCGGTGCCATGGGAATCCTCATTACAGGTATTTCAACAGCAGCGTGGCAAGGCTCAAATAAATAAATACTCCGGTGACGTCATTGCTGGTGGTGACCAGGGGACCGGCGGCCAAAGCCGGATCGATGCCAGCCTTGTCGAACATGATGGGGATTATCACGCCCATCACGGCGGCCACGGTTATGGCGCACAACATGGCCATGCCGACAACGAGACCGAGCATGGGGTTTCCTTGCCAGATGGCACCGATGCCCCCCACCAATCCGCCGCAGGCCGCGCCCATGACCAGCCCCACCCGCAGTTCCTTGGCCACGTCGCTGACTATCCGGCGGCTGTCCACGGTTCCCGTTGCCAAACCGCGGACCATGATGCTGGTGGATTGCGTGCCGACATTTCCCCCCATGCCGGCGATGACCGGAACGAAACTCACCAGGGCGATTATTTCGCTGAGCGTGTGATTGAACAACCAGAGGATGATCCCTGTGAAGAGACCTCCGCAGAAATTGATGAGCAGCCAGGGCAGCCGCAGTGAGACCACCTTGAGAATACGGTTACTGTGGGCCAGTTCCTGGATATTGGTGCCGGCCATTTTGAGATAATCATCGGTTTCCATGTCCCGGATCACATCGATGACGTCGTCCACGGTGATCAGACCGATCAGTCTGTTCGCTTCATCCACCACCGGCAATGACAGCAGGTCGTATCGGGCCACGGTACGGGCCACTTCATCCTTCATGGCGAGAGGCGAGATCTTGTGCACGTCCCGGTTCATGAGCTCTTCCAGCGAGGTCTCTCCAGGTACGGTCAACAGCGATCTGAGCGATATGACGCCGCGCAGTGTCTGATCGTCATCCACCACGTACAGATACAGCAGTTCCTGAGGTTGCGCGGCATGCTGGATGAGCCGGATCGCCTCGTCCACCGACATGGTGCGGGGGAGCGCAAAATAGTCGAGACTCATCAGCCCGCCGGCAGTATTACGGTCATATCGAAGCAGATTGCGCAGATGCCTCGCATCGACCGATGAGGATGCATCGATTATTTTATTCTGGGTCTCCTCGGGCAGATAGCCGATGAGATCCACTGCCTGATCCATTGACAAATCAGCGCAGATCTTGGCGATCTCCTCGGGAGTCATCAGACTCAGGATCTCACGCGCCAATGGCTCATCCACCTCGAACAGAACCGAGCCCAAGCGGTTTTCCCTGAAAAGCAGATCGATGAAATGCTCTCGTTCGTCCGGTTTGAGATGCGGCAGGATCAGCGCGATATCGGCATCATGGGTTTTCCTCAGGATCTTGACGACATTGGCTATGGCATTCCGGCGCGACAGCTTGATAATTGTTTCCTGCAGGATTTTCAGGTTCGCCTTTCTGCTCATCTTGGTCCACCCCTGACCGGAGCCAACGATACTCGCGTCCCGCATTGAATGTCAATGATCCCACCGCCGCCGGCGAACTCCTCTTCGCACGGCTCGAAACTCCCATGCGGGGAGACATGCCGCATCGCGCAAAACGGCATATATCGACTTGCGTCGTCATGATTTGAACGGGTGTGACCATTTGGCTGCGAGCACCCCGATGCGCCTGTGCAGCGATACAAGGAAGCGATTCCAGGCTGACCGGCCTGATCCTGTCACCGCCGGTCAACGTAAAGGTCAGGGTGCATCCACCGCGGCAATGGCGCAGAAATCTTCCGGTTTGAGGCTGGCGCCACCCACCAGAAATCCGTCAATATCCTCCCGGGCTATCAATCCGGCGGCATTATCCCGCTTCACGCTGCCGCCATAGAGAATCGACATGGCCGCGGCAGCGCCGGGACCGAACAACCTGTCCAGATACCACCTCACGAAGGCATGCACCTCCTGGGCGATCTCCGGTGTCGCTGTTTTTCCGGTGCCGATAGCCCATACCGGTTCGTAGGCCAGGATTACCTGCCCCAATTGCTCGGTGTCCAGTCCGGCGAGCCCCATGTCCAACTGCCGCTGCACAACTTCCATGGTCCGTCCCGCTTCGCGCTCCGCCAGTAATTCACCAATACAAAGCACCGGTGACAGAGAATGAGCGAGGGCGGCAATCACTTTCCTGTGGATGAAAGCATCGGATTCCCCGAAGACATGCCGTCTTTCCGAATGACCCAGGATAACGTGGGTGCATCCCAACTCGCGCAGCATGACGGGAGAGATTTCTCCGGTATAGGCGCCCGATTCTTCATGATGCATGTTCTGGGCGCCGATCCGAAGGTGAGTGCCACGGGCAGCTTCCAGGGCGGCCGGCAGTGAGATAAAAGGTGGAAAGACGATGAGTTCCCGTTCTGGCGAGGCCGCCGTCATCGGTACGAAGGCTTTGATGAAAGCCCGTGTACCGACTGGTCCCATGTGCATCTTCCAATTACCGGCAATGATCAATTTTCGTTTTTGGTGAGCCATCGGTCCCTGTTACCTCGTCATCAGCGTGATCAAGTCGACTATCCTGCAGGAATACGCCCATTCATTATCATACCAGGCAAGCATCTTGACCAGGTTGGTCCCTTCAATGATCTTGATGAACTCGCCATCAACGATGCAGGAGTGGGGATCATGATTGAAGTCAGACGATACCACCGGTTCCTCGGTGTACAGCATATATCTACTGGTGACTTCATCCTGCGCATAGGCGCGGCAGGCAGCTTTGATCTGGTCCACGGTGGCGGGACGGGCCAATTCGACCACGAGATCAACCAGCGAAACGTTTGGCGTGGGAACGCGCACCGAGATCCCGTCCAATTTGCCGGCCAGATCCGGCAGCACCTTGCCAATGGCGCTGGCGGCGCCGGTGGTGGTGGGAATCTGCGAAAGGGCGGCGGCACGTGCGCGCCGCAGGTCGCTATGAGGCAGATCAAGGATACGTTGATCGTTGGTATATGAATGAATCGTTGTCATAAAACCCTTGACGATGCCAAACGCATCATTCAGGACCTTGACCATAGGTCCAAGGCAGTTGGTGGTACAGGATGCGTTGGAAATCACCTGGTGCTCGGGTCTGTAACCGGTCTCGGGATGGGATTCGTTGACACCCAGTACGATGGTGGCATCTGGTTTGTTCTTCTTGGCGGGAGCGGAAATGATCACCTTGTCGGCACCGTTCCTGACATGCTCGCGAGCGATCACGGGATCACGGTAGAATCCTGTGGATTCCACGACGATGAGCGTGTCTCCATCTTTCTTGAACGCCTTCCAATCAAGCTTTGTGATATCCTTCTGGGCGCTGATGGGAATCCTCCGGCCGTTCACCACCATTACCTCGCCGTCAACGGTCACCAGTCCGGAAAAACGGCCGTGCACTGAATCATACTTCAACAGATGCGCAAGCGTTTCCGCATCCGTCAAATCGTTGATCGCCACCACTTCGTAGTCGCTCTGCTCGAGGATTGCCCTGAATACGAGCCGTCCAATCCGTCCGAATCCATTGATGGCTATTTTTATACTCATTCCAGTCTCCCTTTCATCGATGGTTGTTCCCAATGTCAGCGTGGCGCGGAAAAATCCGGCGACGCGGCCGCATTCCCTGCCGCTGTCTGTGACATCGGCACGTGGTGCCGAGCAGGACTGATAATCGTATAGACCATGCATACAGTCAAGTGAAAACCACAGCATCACCGTGGTGATTGGCATTCCACCGGCGGCGGAGCTGGATCGGCCGGAGCGGCATCGGATGCAGGCGGCCGGTCATGATGATCGGGTGGACTGGCCGTCCTCGAGTTGGTATAAATCCAGATAACCCTTATGCTCAGAGTGGGAGCAAACTGATTATGACAGCATGCCGGATACTGCATTTCATATGTCTCGCCATCCTGGGGATATCCTTTGGGTGTGGCTGGCCGGACAGGCATCGACCGGCCGACCTGAGGCCATTCTCCTGGCCGGTCCATTTCCGCGCGCTGGCAATCTCACCCTCCGGGGATAATGGGGCGATCGCGGGATACGATGGCATGGTATTGGTCACCCATGACAGGGGAAACACCTGGGAACGCTGTGTGACACCAGGCGACAAGCGCTTGTATGGAATCTGCATGAACGGTGAAGATGCGATCTGGGTGGTGGGGTGCGACGGCGCGGTGTACCGATCGACCAACGGCGGGCGACGTTGGGATGATGTCTCAACCGGTGCCGCCGACAGGTTGACGTCAATCTACATGAAGGATGAAGTACGCGGAGTGGCGGTGGGTGACGACGGCACCGCATTCATCACCAACAACGGCGGCAAGGTATGGACCTGCACACACCGCCAGGCGGGAGGCGCCGGTTTACGCGATGTCGTGGCCCTGCCAGGGGGCACCTACGTGGCGGCCGGTTACAGCGGCCAGGTGCTCCGTTCAGACGATGAAGGGCAAACCTGGAAGGAACACGCCACCACCCGCGGATTCCAGGCGTACGCCCTCTGCTTCCTCGATGATGAAACCGGCTTCGCCGCCGGCTCCATGGGCATGATTTTCCGCACCTCGGATGGCGGGCGCTCCTGGGAAGGCATGAATTCACCTACCGTCAACTACTTGCGCGATATCTTCTTCCTGGATGCGCGGCAAGGATGGATCGCCGGTTACGGCAGGATATTCAGGACCACGGACGGCGGTCTCTCGTGGCAACGCCTGCAAGCGCCCCAGGCATGCAGATTTCAGAGCGTCGCCTTCTGCAAGGCTGGTTGGGGAGGAGTCGTGGGTTGGTACGGCTGTGCCTATCGCAGCGAAAACCAGGGGGACACGTTCTCTCCGATCGGAGACGGCCCCGCGTATCACCTCAGCTCGCTATCCCTGTCCAACGGTGGACTCGGCCTGGCAGCGGGAGACAAGGGCATCCTCCTGCGCAGCCAGGATCACGGACGGCACTGGTCATGGCTGCCGCCCGTGTCGGAAGACGACATCTCGGCGGTGGACGTGCTCGATAATCGCTACGCGGTCTTCTCCACAGCTCGCGGCCAGCTCATGTATTCCAGCGACGGCGGTTCGACCTGGTTCGAGATGTCATCGCCATCATGTGCTGCCTGCAACGGTCTGGATTTTATCGATCCCGCCACCGGATTCATGTATGGAGACAAGGGGTTCATCAGCCGAACAAACGATCGCGGCGGTTCCTGGCTGAGCCTTACCGTGCCGGCAACCCGCGCTCCGGTGAACGACCTGGTGGCCATAGACGCCGACAAGGTTTTCGCCCTGTCCGGCGCACCCGCCGGGTTCTATTCGTCTGACGGAGGCACCACCTGGGTCGGCCAGGACATCGGCTGCGACGAGGAACTGCTCTGCTGCGCATCGGCCGGTGACGGCCGCCTGCTCATCGCCGGAGAGGACGGCGCTGTCTATTATAGTACGAATTATGGAATGAACTCATCCTGGGAGCCGGTGCGATTCCCCTATCCCGTGACCATCCGCGCCGCCGCCTACCACGCCGGCACCTTTTTCCTGGCCGGCGCCATGGGAAGCCTGTATCTGTTCGATCCCGACACCTCCCAGGTCATGCCGCTCGCCACGAATTTCTCCCGGACCATCCGCGGCCTCCAGATCCATAACGGTCACATCTACATGGCCGGCACTTGGGGACTCCTGGCCCGATGCGGGAATCCCATGTGAAACGGATGCATACCGCGGCGATCCACGAAACCAGTCCGCCGGCAGCAACAGACCGGCGCAGAATCGCGGTCGTTTCCGAACAGAACGCGGCCGGCCGATCCTGTCGCCCATGACCAACCGGCGCTCCGCCGTCATCCTTGCCGGCAGCATCGCCGTCATCACTACCGAGCTGGTCGTCTATATCCACTACGGCAACGTGTTCCTGGATGCGGGTTTCTATCTCTCGGCCGCGCACCAGGTGCTGGCTGGCAAAATGCCATATCGGGATTTCTTCTTCGTACAGCCCCCCGTCTTCCCCTACGTGTACTCGGTGGTGTTTGCGGCTTCCGGGACCTCACTCGCAGCAGCCCGGACCGTTTCAGCCTTGTTCGGCCTGGGAACAGTCCTCCTTCTGGCCGCCGCCGCCCGTCACTCGGCCGGGCTCCCGGCCGCAGCCCTGCTGACCTGGCTCCTGGCTTGCTCACCGTTCCAGCTCTATCACTTCTCCGTCACCAAGCTCTACGGTTTGACCGCTTTCTGGCTGGCCCTCACCTTCTTCCTTCTCGGTCGCGGCACCTTCGCCTCGACCGCCGCCGCCGGCTGCTGTGCAGCCCTGGCAACGAGCACCAGGCTGACCGTACTACCGGTAATCCCCGCCTACCTTCTCCTGGTGGTCCTCATGCCGCTATCCAAAAGGCGTCGGGCACTCCTCGCCGCCATCCCGGTCCTGGTCACCGCGGCAGTTTTCCTCCCTTTCCTGATCACCGCGCCGGCGCAACTCTATTACAACCTGTTCGCTATCCATGTCAGCGCCACCGGAGGCCCACATCACCATTCCCTCGTGATAAAATGTAAAGTATTACTTAAGATTGCCTACTATTTCGCGCTACCTTCGGCACTCTTGGGAGTGCTCTTCCTGCGAAGGTTGTTTGGTTGGAAGAGAGTTGAATGGACACTGCCTGGCTTGTTCCGCCGATACACCAGGTCCGGTGAGGTGCGGCTGCGCATGTCGCTTTGGTTGACGGTGGTCGGTATTACGGTGGTACACGTCGTCGCCAACTGGTTCTCCGCCGATTACCAGGCGGTGGTCATGCCCTTGTTCTGCCTCACCATCGCGATTCAGACGGTGGAGGGGGGGGTGCATCGCCGCCGATGGTTCGGACTGATCCTGTGTCTGTTGGGGATTGGCTGCCTCGCCGGTCAGGCCGATGATTTTATTTGGTTTCACGAGGGGCGGGGGCCGTTGGCGAACATCCAGGACGCTGCTTCATTCGTTCAATCGCGGACGGCGCCGGAAAGTCCATTGATCACCGCCAACGCATTCTATGCTTTCGCGGCCGGAAGACCCGTGCTGCCGGGATTCGAGGGTGCGCCGTTCACCTTCACGCCGGGTTGGGACGAAGCCACCTGTCGGCGCTTTCATTGCTATAATGCCGAAATGTTGACAACCATGATCGATACTCGTCAAGCCGGTTCCCTTGTTCTTTACGCCGATAGTTTCGCTGTCGGTTTTCCTGGTTTTTACTCCGTTGACAACGCACTACAGGAGGCGATATGGGAGCATATCGGCAGCCATTATCGGGAAGCCGCCCGGTTCGTCAATTTCCGCGGTTATGATCGTGATCTGGTAGTGTATCTGCCTCGAATCGAAACCCGACTCAGGTAGCTCAAGGTGGGCATGAGAGCAATTGAACAATTGAATCACGAGGGTGGCGGGAATTTTCAGGGGGGCTTCTTCCGTCGTCACGGATTCATGGTGTGCGGCATCCTGTTCATGGCAGGCAACCACCTGCTTCACGCGTATTACGGCGAGATGCACGTGGATGAAGGGTATTATCATCTGGTACCGTCCCTGGTGGCGGGTGGACGACTGCCCTACCTGGATTTCCTCTGGGTGCAGCCACCGTTGTACCCATTGGTGTACGGCACCGCGCAGCACCTGATCGGCTCCTCTCTGCTTGCCGGCCGGTTACTGACGGCGGCTTTTGGATTCCTGGCAGTGGTATTGGCGGTTGCGGCGGCGCGGCGGCGCGGCCGGACCGCCGCCAAGGTATGCATTGGATTATTGTGTTTCAATAGTTTCCAAGCCTATTACCTGACCATCATGAAGCTGTACGGGTTGACCTGTGTGCTGATTTCCGCCGCGGCGTTTTTCCTGATGCTGCCGTACCGGCGGATGTTTCACGTCGCGACGGCCTTGTGCCTGGCCCTGGCCACGGTGACGCGAATCACTGTATTGCCGGGCTTGGTGTGTTATCTGGCCATGCTGTACCTGGACTCGCGATACCGCCGTCATGCCCTGGCCTGCACCTTGGCGACCGCTGCGGTGATCACGGTGCTGGTAGCGCCCCTCTACTTTCTCGCCCCCCAACAGACCATGTTCGGGCTGTATGATTACCACCTGCTCAAGGAATCATTCACTCTGTCGCGGCAGGTGGTCCATAAGCTTGACAATCTCGTTGAGTTGAGTCGCTGCTGGTTTCCCGGCATGCTGCTGTCGATTCTCGCCCTGGGCTCGTTGTGTCTTCATCCGCGCCGCACGATCACCCGCCTGCGCCCGCCTTATTCACCGACCGCCATGCTGGCCGTGATCACTTCGGCCATAGTGGCAATCCATATGACTTCACAGGTTGCATACATCTATCGGTATCTCGTTATCATTTTACCTCCAGTATCGATTCTCCTGGGTTCCTGGGTCCAGACCCGACCATCTCCATCCGGCAGCCTCCGGTCGGTTGCCACCTCCGCATTCATCGTCTGCTGCGTTTTTCAGGTGGCCGCTCAGGGAGTGACATTCCTCGGTCCGTTCATGAACGGAGGGCCGATCCGCTACCTTGGTCAAGTCGCGGCAGAGGTGGCCGCGGTGACTCCGGAGGACAAGCCGATCCTGACCTTGAACAATTCCGTGGCAGTCGAAGCCGGCCGACGGGTGCTCAAAGGCGACGAAATGAATGTGCTCACCTACGATCCGGCCTGGGATGAGGAACGCTGCCGCCAGCAGCATGTTCTCAACCTGCAGATGCTTCTGAACGCTGT